>JBCDGX010000101.1:0-12082 GCA_038750805.1 Myxococcota bacterium | reverse complement strand
GGGGGGGTGGGGCGCCCCCGCCACCCAGCCATCGTCGCGGAGCGCCTGGGCCCAAGGCCGAAGAGTCTCCCGGGCGAGGTTTTCGTTCTGCGCGCCTCCGGGGAGGACGAGGACGCTCGGACATCCGCCCGGTGCGCAATTCTCGGGCGCAACGATCACCGCCCACACACCCGCGTGCTCTTCGAGGCGCGCCGGGAGCGGCCGTCGGTACCAGGGGTCGGCGGCCGCACCCCCGGTCACCTCGTCGGCGACCGGAGGCGGTGCAGCGCAGGCCACGAAGACGATCGCGACCAGACCGAGGCGCATCAGCCGGAGACCACGGAGCCGCCGAAACGCTCCGTGAGGAAGCTGAGAATCCGTCCCTCGAGCATGCCCGAGAGGTTCTGCGTGAGCATGGCCGTAGCCTCGAGTGTCGGTCCGTCGTAGTGCTGCGACCAGCGCAGCGCGGTCCCGCCGTCCGCCGTCGGCTCCAGCGCCACGACGGCGAGGTGGTTCGAGAGCCCCCAGGTGTTCTCGGCGACGGTGTAGGCAAAGACGTAGGGCGCCTGGAAGTGGACGACGCGCTCGACGAAGCGGTCCTCGCCGGCCTCGCAGGTCCTTCGAACCCCGACCCCATCGCTGCCGTTCGACGCGCTCCGGTCGATGTCCGCGGAGCTGAGGATGCCGTTCGAGTATTCGACGAGGTTGTCGTGGTTGGAGAGGTAGGCCCAGACCATGTCGATGTCGGCGTCGAGCTCAGCCCGGGCCACGACGCGCGCAGGGGCGCTCGTCAGCTCGGCGACGTCGAGGGCCCCGACGGCCGCGCGGGCGTCGGCCACGCTGTAGGCCGGTGCGTCGGGCGCGGCGTTCACGGACGCCGCGGGCTCCGCCGCCGGCGCATCGGAGCTGGCGCCCCCGCAGGCGAGGAGCGGGAGCGCCATCAGCACTCGCGAGAGTTGGCTTCGCATGTCGTTCTCCTTCCGAGGGCTCGCAGCCCTCGAAGGGAGATCTGGCGCTCGTTCCTGCAGCCTCAACGACCAACATCGCCTCTAAAAACTGCACGAACGCAGGAGCTGATACGACGGCCCGGAAGTCCGGACGGGACTTCCGGTCTGGTGTGCTCGAGGGCCAGCCACACGCGCCACACGAAGGGCGACCCGGACCGGTACTTCAGCTCCACGCTCATCACGACACCTCCGGGGAACGGGCCGCGCCGCCCCGTCCAGCCGCCGCAGGCTCAGAGGGTGGCGAGGAAGGCAACGAGGGCGCGCTGCCGCTCGCCGAGAGCGGCATCCCCGCCACCGGCGAGGAAGTGCACGTCGTCGGAGGGGCAGCCGTAGCCGAAGACCCGGAGCTGGGCGACGCAGCCGTCGTGCATGAGCGGCTCACGGAAGGCGACGCCCGCGAGCGAGGGGGTCTGCCGGGTCTTCCCGCGGATCGTGTGCGAGCGCCCGTCGGTGTACCCGCTCTCCGGTACATGGCAGCGCGCGCAGCCCTCGGCCGCGAAGACCTCCGCCCCCGCGCCTTCGCCCAGCGCCGCCGGGTCGCCGCGCTCCGGCGGGATCGAGTCGACGTAGAGGGCGATGGCCGCCGCCTCGCCAGGCGTCGCATCGTCGGCCATCAGCCGCATGTTGTTCCGGACGATGTCCGCCATGGTCGGCAGCGCCCCGTCCCAATGGAAGGGCGCTGCCGCGAGCATGCCGCCGGGGACCCCGAGGGCCTGCGTCCGCCGCGGCCCCACGTCGTCGAAGCTCCAGACGAAGCCGTCGTCGCCGCCCTCCGCATGGCAGCTCGCGCAGGCGAGACCGAGCTCGGACGCGCGGTGGAAGCGCTCGTAGCCGTGGTCCCGAACGTCCGGTCCAAGCACGACGTTCAGCTCGAGCCCCGTGCCGCGCACCGCGCGCACGCCCGCCGTCTGCACCACCAGGCCGGCGTCACCCACGTCGATGGCCGTGACCAGTCCCTCGGTGCTCAGGCCGGTGGAGACGGGGGTGCCGAAGCGCGGGACGCGGGTGCCCGAGCCGGTCCCCGTCCCGATGACGTAGCTGGTGCCGTCGCCGCCCTCCGCGAGGTCGACGGCGAGGGGAGCGAAGCGGAAGCTCGTCTCGGGATCGGCCTCGGCCCCGTCGAAGGCCTGGATCTCCACGGTCCCCGGGGGCTGCTCGGCGGGCACGCCGTAGCCGCCCCGCTCCCCGCTCGCGATGACGCCCTGGGGCTGCACCTGCCGGACGACCACGAAGCGGCCGTCACGAAAGGGCGAGCGCCGGGCGCGCCAGGCCACCTTGCGGTTCGAGCCGCCGTTCCGGTGCGCGAGCACGATGCCGTCGTCCGACACCGTGAGCATGCGCCCTTGGCGGAAGGTCGTGACGATCAGCGCGTCGGGGAGCGCCACCACGTCGCGGAGGTCGGGCTCGAGGACGAAGCGCGCCTCCGGTTCGCCATCGCGGAGGTCGAGGCGGTGGAGCGCCCCGCCCGCCGTGGCGACGAAGAGGGCGTCGCCGCGGACGTCGAGTCCCCGCGGGCTCCCCGGGAGCTCCGTCCGCCAGACGATCTCGAGGCGCGTCTCGGCTGCGTCCAGGCGCAGGCGAAGCACGGCGCCCCCGCGCAGGCTCAGCACGAAACCGTCCGGGAGGGCGACGCTTCGCCAGGGCTGGTCGCCCGGCTCGAGCACGAGCGTGTGGAGCGGCGCGGGGAGCCAGGCGTCGAGCGCGACGAGGTGCACCTGGTCGAAGCTCGGCTCGGCCGCGAGGGCGCGCGTTTGCGAGGCGCTGATCGTCAACGTCCCGCCGAAGACGGGCAGCGGAGGCCGGTCCGCGACGGCCCAGCCCTCGGCCTCGGCGAGCGCGCGGAGCTCGCCCGCACCGGGTTGTGCGCTCGGGTCTCCGGGCGCATCCCGGGGCTCCGGGGTGCTGCACGCGAGGGCCAACACCAGGGCCGCACCGAAGCGAGCGCTCACACCTCAGCGTCTCAGCCGCGGCGCCGAAGGTCCAGGCGTCAGCCCGCGAAGGGGATGCGGGCCCGAAGGCGCTTCACGCGCTCGCGCGCGAGCGGAACCCGCGGCTCCTCGGGGTGCTGGAGGACGAGCTCGTAGGTGCCCGTGCCGCTCGGCTCGATGCTGGTGATGGCGCTGACGCGCACGAGGCAGCCGCGGTGCGAGCGGAAGAACTCCTCCTCGGGCACACGGCGCGTGACCTCGGCGAGCGTGAGGTCGAGGGCGAAGCGGTCGTCCTTGGTGATCGCCCAGACGAGCTCGTCCTTCACCTGGAAGTAGATCACGTCCTCGATCTCGACGACGACGTACGCGCCCTTGCGGCGCACGGCGAGGCGGTCGAGCTGCTCGCCGGCGGGCTCGCTCGGCATGGCGCCGCGCACGCGCTCGAGCGTCGCCTCGAGGCGCGAGCGGCGCACGGGCTTCAGGAGGTAGTCGAGCACCTCGGCCTCGTAGGCCCGGAGCGCTCCGTCGTCGTGGGCGCTCACCACCACGACGCTGAGCTCGTCGTAGCGAGAGCGGAGCGCCTCGGCGAGGGCGATGCCGTCCGGGCCCGGCATCTTCAGGTCGACGAAGGCCACGTGGGGCCGGTGCTCCTCGACCACCGCCATCGCCGCCTTCGCGTTCGGCGCCTCGCCGGCGACCTCGACGTCCAGCTCCCCGAGCAAAAACGTGAGCTCGTCGCGGGCGAGGGGCTCGTCGTCGACGACCACCGCGCGGATGCGTTCCTTCTTCATGAACCCGTCGAGCCTACCGGGCCGGGGACAGCGCGTCGCGCTTTCGGCCTCATGCGGCGCTCCGGGCGCCGGGCGAGGTCACCGGCGGGGCCACCTCGTCCCAGGGCAGCGTGAGGCGCGCGAGCATGCCCGTCGGCGTCGGCTCGAGGTCGAGGGCCGCCTTCCCGGCGAAGCGCCGGGCGAGGCGCGCGCGCAGCGTTTCGAGGGCGATGCCAGAGCCCTTCTCCGGCGGCCCGAGGCGCTCGCCGCGCCCCGCATCCTCGACCTCGACGACGAGGCGCCCTTCCTCGCGGCGCGCCCGCATGGTGACGACGCCGCCCCCCTCGCGGGCCGCGACCCCGTGCTTCACGGCGTTCTCCACGATGGGCTGGAGCAGGAGCGCAGGGACCCGCGCGTCACCCACCACGCCCAGCGGCTCGGCCTCGACCGAGAGGCGCTCCTCGCCGAGGCGCGCGCGCTCGATGGCGAGGTAGCTCTCGGCGTGCTCGACCTCCTCGCGGAGGAGCGCGTCCTCGCCGTGGTGGAGGAGGTAGCGGTAGAGGTCCGCGAGGTCCGAGACGAGGTCCCGGGCCCGGTCCGGGTTGCGGCGGATCGTCGCCCGGAGCGTGTTCAATGCGTTGAAGAGAAAATGTGGCTCGAGGCGGCGCCGGAGCGCGACGAGCGCGGCCTGGTCCGCGGCGCCGCGGGCCTCGGCGAGGGCGACGGCGGTCTCCTCGCGCTGGAGCACGAGGCGCGCCGTGACCACGAAGATCGTGATGCCCGCCGCGTTGGCCAGGAGCATCACGAGGAGCGCCGGCCAGGCCGAGAGGAAGGCCCCGGCGTCACCGCCCGTGGCCGCGAGCCCCGTCGCGATGAAGGCCCCGCGGGCGAGGAGCATGGCCGACGCCGTGAAGAAGGTCCGCCAGCCCTGAAGGAGCTTCGGCTCGCGCTCGGCGATGATGCTCGCGAAGACCCCGTCGAGCGTCGAGGCCGCCACGCCGAGCCCACCGAGCGCGTCGTCGACGCGGTAGACGGTGAAGAGGCCCGCGAGGAGCCCGGTGACGAGCCCTACGCGGGCGCCGCCGAGGATGGCGGCCATGAGGACGCCGATGGGCGCGAGGTGCACGTGCACCCCCATCCACTCGATGCCCATCTTCGCGCCCCACATGGCGAGCAGGTAGCCGAGAATGAGCGCGACGAGCCGGTCCCGGGGCTGGCCGCCGACACCGAGGAGCCGGTTCCGGAGAGGCGGCACCAGCACGGAGAAGAGCCCCGCCGTCGCGAGCAGGCTGATCTTCTCCGCGATCTCGATGGTGAGGAGCCGGAAGTCCACGGGCCAAGCCTAGCCCACGCTCCTCGCTGGGCGGCGAAGCTCAGCGGCAGGGCACGGGGCGCGGGGCACCGACGGGGATGCCGGGCGTCGTCGCCGACGTCTGCATGCACGTGCCGCCGGTCACCTCGCAGGCGAGGGCGACGGAGGTCCGGGCGATGCCGCCCGTGGTGGGAACCGGCCCGCAGGCGACGATCCGCTGCCAGTGCACGGTCTCGCCGCTCCCGGTGCACGCGAGCGGCGCGCTACAGCTGGAGATCGGGCTCAGAAACACGGTGATGGTCTCCACGCCGTCGCAGTCGTAGTCCCAGCTGAGCCCAAGCGTGGACGCGGCGCCGACGGCGCAAGGGGTGCCCGCGACGACGCAGCCGACCCCGCGGGGCAAGGTCGCGTCCGGGCACACGTCGAAGCCCGGCGGGCAATGGGGATCCGTGAAGCTGGCGGTCTGGCCCGGGAACACGTCCTCGTCGGTGTCGTTGCAATCGCTGGGAGCGCGGTCCGTCTCGTCGTCGCGGCACTCGCAGCGGAGCACCCCCGTCGCCCCCTCCTGCCCGAACCCGTCCCCATCCACGTCCGGGTAGCAGCGCACGGAGCCGATGGCCGGGGCGGACTCGGGCGTCTCGTCGACGCGGCCGTCGCAGTCCGCGTCGCCGGCGCCACACACCTCCGACGAACGGGGCGCGACCTCACCGATGCACGAGCCCCAGGCGCCCTCGGCGCAGGTCTCCGTGCCGAGCTCGCAGGCTCCGACGGCTGTCAGCCCGCAGGGCCGCGTGGTGCCGTTCGTGCACGCGCAGCCGTTGTCGACCGTGCCGTCGCAATCTTCGTCGACGGAGCCGTCGCAGACCTCGGTCGCGGGGCGCACGTCGCCCGTGCATGGGCCGAAGGTGCCGCCCGAGCACACCTGCGTGCCCGGCGCACAGGCCCCAACGTTGCTGCCGCAGGGCTCGACGTCGCCGTCGTCGCAGGCGCAGCCCTCGTTGGGCGTCCCGTCGCAATCCTCGTCGACACGCGCGGCGTCGCAGACCTCGGACGCGGCCACGACGCTGCAGACGCTCCAGCTCCCGGCGATGCAATCCGTGAAGCCGAGGGCGCACGCGCCGAGGCGCCCGAGCGCGACGGCGCAGGTCTGCCGATCGCCGTTCACGCACGCGCAGTCCTCGTTTCGCTCCCCGTCGCAGTCCTCGTCGAGGCGCGCGGCGTCGCAGAGCTCCGAGCCCGGGGTCACGGAGCAGGGCCCCAGCGTGCCGTCGGTGCAGCTTCGGAGGCCGCCGGCGCAGACGCCGAGCGCACCGCTCTCCCCGCAGAACTGGTCGAGGCCCGTGACGCACTCGCAGCCCTCGTTGGCCATGCCGTCGCAGTCCTCGTCGAGCTCGGCGATGTCGCAGAGCTCTCCGTCCCGCGAGCCGCCGGTCCGCGGCACGACCCCGCCGACGCAGCCGCCGAGCAGGCCGCCGAGGCAGACCTGGCGCCCGCGCCGGCAGATGCCGACGCCGTCGAGGTCCTCGGATGCGCCGCAGCCGAACTCCTCACCGTCGGTGCACTCGCACTCCTCGCCGGGGGGCTGCTCGTCGATGGTCGCGTCGCAATCGTCGTCGACGGCGTTGCAGAGCTCGTCGGCGGCCGGGTTGATGGCGTTGGCCCGCGGGTTCGCTGCGAGGTCGTCCTCGCAGTCACCGGGAAGAAGCGCGTAGCCCGGCGGAAGGGAGCACGCGGCGAGGGTGTCGTCGTCGCGGCCGAAGCCGTCGCTGTCGAAGTCCCGGTACCAGATCGTGTCGGGCTCCTCGTCGATGCGGCCGTCGCAATCCTCATCGCCGGCGCCGCAGGCGTCCGCGGCCCCTGGGTTCACGCCGGAGAGCGTGTCGTCGCAATCGGTCCCGCAGGTCAGCGCGCCGCGGTCGTCGCGCTGGCAGCAGTCGAGGAAGACGAAGCCGTCGCCGTCCTCGTCGGGACCGAGCGTGTCGGGGTTGCAGTCCTCGTCCACGCCCATGCGGTCGCAGAGCTCGGGCTGACCGGGGTTGATGTCCGGGTTGGCGTCGTCGCAATCGAAGCCGCCGCAGGCCGCGTCGTCGAAGCCGTCCTCGTCCGCGTCCACGCAGGTCCCGTCGCAGCGGTCCGCCGCCTCGTCGCAGACCTGGGTCGGCCCGCAGGGCGGGTCATCGACCACGCACCCGTCGGCGTCGGCCGCGGCGTCCTCGGGGAGGCAGCGCTCGATACCGTTGCAGAAGAGCCCGTCGTCACAGACGCGCCCGCAGCCGGCGCCGCCGTCCGCGCCGAGCATGCCCGCATCGCGCCCGGCGTCCGCGGGTGAGTCCTCCGAGCATGCCGCGGCGAGGAGCGTGACGCCGAGGGCGAGCGCGGAGCGGGAGAGGAGCGGCATCACCGCATCATTCGGTGTCGCACGCGAAAAATTCCACCTGCACCGACCGTTCGCGACTCGGATGTCACGGGCGGGGACGCCGGGGCCGCGTCGGCTCGTCCCCGAAGAGGGCGTCGAGGGTGCTCGCCGGCCCCTCACGAAGCTCGAGCGCCGGCTCCGGCGCCACACGCCGGGTGCGGAGCGGGTAGCGCACCACGACGCGGCCCTCGAAGGGCGGTACGTCGAGGCCGTCCATGGCGCCGCGGAGGCAGGCCCGGAGGGCGTCCGGCAGCTCCCCGCGCACCTCGGCGCTCGTGACCTCCTGGTCGGCGAGCACGAAGACGAACTCGGCGCGTACCGCGTAGTCGAGGCGCCCGCGGCGGTCCTGGCGGAAACAGCCGCGCGCCGCCGGGACGACCCGCGCCCGAAGCATGGCGAGGAGCGAGCCCGGCGGAACGCCCCGCCCCGCCTCGCGCGCCGGGGGAGCGGGCGGCGGCGGGACCAAGTCCGGGCCAGCGTCACCGCATGTCCGGGGCTCGGCGAGCGCCACGGGCTCGGCGTCGGTGGAGACGCCACCGGCGAGGGCTGGGGCGAGGCAGGCGAGCTCACCAGGCTCCGCGGCGACGAGGGGACGCGGCGCGGCGAGCGCCGCGAGGAGGCGGGCGTCGTCCCCCCGGGCGGCGCGCGGCCGAAGCGCCGGGCGCCGGCGGAACGTGAGTACGGCGTCCGGCGCAGCCCAGACCACCCGACTCTCACCGGCGCGGAGCGGCCCGAGGTCGTCCGCTCTGCCGAGCCTCGGGGCCGCCGCCGTCGGCGCGTAGAGGGCCAGCAGCGCCTCTTCGAGAGCGGCCCGGCCCCGCCGTCCTCCCGCGCCCTCGACCTCGGCGAGGCTCACCTCGCCCCCGCCGCTGCGGCGCACCAGCGCGAGCAGCGCCTCGTCCGGCGCGCGCTCCGCGAGCCGCACCAGCGAGAGCCGAAGACCGCGCCTCCGCACGCTCCGCGCGAAGCGCTCGAAGCCCGGGCCCTGCGTCACGCCCCCATCACCGACGAGGACCAGCTCCCGCGGCGCACGCTCGAGGTCGTCGAGCAGGTCCAGCACGCTCTCGAGGCGCGTGGACGCACCGAGCTCGAGGTGCGTGGCGCCGAGCAGCGCATCGACGGGGAGCTCGGCCGCCTCCCGGGCCTCGGCGACGAGGACCTCCGCCCGGGCCGCGAGGGCCGCGACGCGGAAGCGCGAGCCCGCGGGCGCCGTCGCGAGGAGCGCCCGGAGCGCCGGGCCGAGGCGACCGAGCGGCGGCCCGGACATCGAGGGCGACACGTCGAGGAGGAGGAGCGCATCGAGGGGCCGCGAGCCCTCCGGAGCCGCCGAGAGGAAGAAGCGCGCCCGCCGCGCGGCACCCCGACCGACGAGGTCCGCCCGGCTCGTGAGGCCCCCGCTCGGCACGGCGGCGGCGAGCTCGATGGGCTCCCAGGGGTCGACGTCCACGGGCGCGGCCGCGGGCCCGCGCTGAAGCGAGGGCGCGAGCAGACCCTCGACCTCGAGGCGTACGCTCGCCGCCATCGCGCGCAGATCGCTCCCCCGAGGGGGCAGGGTCAGGCGCACCGTGCCGCCGCGCTGCGTCGTCGGCGCCACGTAGCGGAGGCGCAAGCGAAGGGCCCCGCGCGGAGGCACGGGAGCCGCGCGAAGCACGAAGGCCCCCTCCTCGAGCGCCAGCGCGGCGACGGGCAGCGGCTCCTGGGCGCCGTCGGCGGGCCGAGCGCCCAGGGCCGCGTGGTAGGCGCCCTCGGGGACGTCCGGCGACGCCGGGCGGCAGGGCCCCTCGTCCCCCTGGCAGACCTCGAAGCTCACGGGGGCGGCCCCCGGCGGCACGGCGAGGCGGTAGCGCACCTCGGCGGCGAAGCGGCTCCGGCTGGCGATGCGGAGCTCCACGGACACGACGGCCAACCCGTCGCGCCGGAGCGAGACGCGCACGTCGTGGGCGGTCTCGCGCACCCCGGGGATGGCCGTGAGCACGGCGCCCTCGTCGGCCTCCACGCCCGGGGCCACCGGCGGGAGCTCGGCGGCCGTCGGCGGGGCCGGCGGCTCCGGGACCTCGCGGAGCGCATCGAGCTGACCCGTCGAGAGCGGGTCGTGCGGGTCCATGGTCTCGGGGAAGAGGACGCGCACGGCCCCGTCGCTTCCCTCCGGGCGCGTCGCCGGCTGCGCCCCGAGCGTTCCCGGCAGGGCGAGCAGGACGAGAGCGGCAACGGCGAAGCGCACGACGGGCACAGCATGCACGGAGGGCTTGGATGACGCCGGTCGCCCGCGCCTTGGATGCGCACCTTGGATCCGCCCTCGGTGCACCGATATGCTGCGGCGGCCGCGGGCAGCGGTCGCGCCGGAGGGGCACGATGGCCCAGGACCGGCGAGGGAGACGAGGCGAATGGGGATCTTCGATTTCGTGAAGAACGGCGTGCAGGAGATGCTGATCCAGCGTCCGGACGCGCAGAAGGACCTGATCGTCTTCAAGCACCCGGAGAACACGATCCCGAACTACGCGCAGCTCACCGTCGACGCCGACGAGGCCGCCGTGTTCTTCCGCGACGGTGCGGTGATCGGGACGCTCCGCACCGCCGGGGCCGGCCAGCGCCACACCCTGAGCTCCCAGAACATCCCCTTCCTCGGGCGTCTCATCGACCGGGTCACGGGCGGGAACATCTTCCTGACCGACCTCTTCTTCGTGACGATGCGCCCCATCTACGACCAGAACTTCGGGGGCGAGCTCGGCTACATGGAAGACCCGATGCTCGGCGAGATGGTGACGCCGCGAATCTACGGCAAGTTCGCCTTCCAGATCCTGGATCCGCAGAAGTTCATCCTGAACTACGTCGGCGTCCGCGCGCCCTCGGGCAACGAGCAGATCCTCGCGTGGATCAAGCAGACCTTCATGACGACGGTGAAGACCGTGGTCGGCCAGGTCATGGTCAACGAGCAGAAGTCCATGCTCCAGCTCATGCCGCTCCAGAACCAGCTGGCGCGGACCTTCGAGCAGTACGCGCCGGACCTCGAGAACATCGGCGTCAAGATCCTCCAGGTCTCGGACTTCAACCTGAACCTGAGCGACGACGACGAGCAGACGCTCAAGGCCGCCCAGGCGGAGATCGGCGCCGCGAAGCGCGCCGCGCGGGTCGCGCAGATCGGCATCAAGCAGGCCGAGGCGGAGGCCGCGCAGAAGCAGTTCGAGCTCGACCAGAAGTTCGCGGACGACAGCCGCTACACGGGGCTCGCGGGCGGTGATTTCGGTCGCATGGCGGCCGGCAAGGCGATGATGGGCGCCGGCGAGGGCATGGCCAAGGGCGGCGGCGGTGGCGGCGGCGAAGGCGGCGGCGGGAACCCGATGATGGCGGGTGCGGGCCTCGGCGCGGGCTTCGGCATGGCCCAGGCCTTCGGGGCGGCGTTCCAGCAGCACGGCCGCCAGCCCCCTCCCCCGCCCCAGCCGGCCGCGAGCGGCGCGGCGGGCATGGTGCAATGCCCGGCCTGCAACAAGAGTGTCGTGATGGGGAAGTTCTGCGCGGAATGCGGCAACTCTCTTACACCGGCCCCGAAGTTCTGCCCCTCGTGCGGCGTCGAGCAGGCTGCGGGCGCGCGCTTCTGCTCGAACTGCGGCACCGGCCTCGCCGACTGACATGTTTCGCGGCGCCCTCGTCGTGCTCGCGCTCCTCTCCCGGAGCGAGAGCTGTGGTTTCGATGACGCCGAGCGCCTCATCGGCGACCCGTGCACGCGGGACGTCGACTGTGGACCCGAGCTGACGTGCCGGGCCGGCCTCTGCCAGACGCGCGAGCTCGACGGGGGCATGGACGGTGGCGCCGCGGACGCGGGCGCGATGGACGGAGGCCCCTGAGGCTCCATGCGCGTCTGCCCCCGCTGCGGTGCGCGCTACACCGGCGAAGCGCGCTTCTGCTCCCACGACGGCGAGCCCACGCAGGAGCTCCTGCCGAGCGACACCGGGGACCCGCTTCTCGGAACCGTGGTCGATGGGCGCTACCGCATCGACGCCCGGCTCGGCGAAGGGGGCATGGGTGTCGTCTACGGCGTCACGCACGTGAGCCTCGGTAAGCGCTTCGCGCTCAAGGTGCTCCGCCGGGACTACGCGCGGGACGAAACCGTCGTGGAGCGCTTCGTCCGTGAAGCCCGCGCCGCGAGCTCCATCGGGCACCCGAGCATCGTCGACATTCACGACTTCGGCCGGCTCCCCGACGCCTCCACGTATTTCGTGATGGAGCTCCTCGAGGGGGAGACGCTCACGGCACGCATTCGCCGTGGCGCCCTCGCGCCCGAGGAGACGCTGCACGTGGTGCGGCAGATCGCCTCGGCGCTCTCGGCGGCACACGCCTCGGGCATCGTTCACCGGGACCTGAAGCCCGACAACGTGCACCTCGTGACCCGCGGCGACGACGCCCTCACGGTGAAGGTGCTCGACTTCGGCATCGCGAAGGTGGGCGGCGCGCACGGCAAGCTCACCCGCACGGGCACGGTCTTCGGCACGCCCTACTACATGAGCCCGGAGCAGGCGGCCGGACAAAGCGTCGACGGGCGCACGGACGTCTACGCCCTCGGCGTCATCGCCTTCGAGATGCTGACGGGACACGTGCCCTTCGACGGCGACACCTTCATGGGCATCCTCTCGAAGCAGATGTTCGAGGCGCCGCCTTCGCTCGTCGCCTCGGG
>JBCDGX010000100.1:0-12102 GCA_038750805.1 Myxococcota bacterium | reverse complement strand
GGCTTCGACGGCACCGTGAAGCTCCTCGATTTCGGCATCGCGAAGAGCGCCGCGCAGCGCACGAAGACCCAGCAGGGCCAGCTCAAGGGGAAGCTCGCCTACATGTCGCCGGAGCAGTACCGGGGCGAGCGCCTCGACGGCCGAAGCGACCTCTTCTCCCTCGGGCTCTGCCTCTACGAGGCCCTCGCCGGGAAGGGGCTCTACCAGCGCGGCACCGAGGCCGAGACCGTGGCCGCGATCCTCTTCGACGACGCGCCGCCCTCGGTGCGCAAGCACCGCCCGGAGGTGCCGGAGATGCTCGACCGCATCCTCCGCACGACCCTCGCCAAGGATCGCAGCCGGCGCGCGACGACGGCCGACGCGCTCGCCTCGGCGCTCGAGAGCTGGCTGACCCTCGAGCGGAAGACCGTGCGCGAAGCGGACGTCGCCGGCTTCGTCCAGGCCATGTTCCCCGGGCGCGCCGAGAGCCTCCCGCAGCTCGACCGCACGCCGCTCCAGCGCATCGACACCATGGACCCGGTCACGCGCCAGGCCATCGGGGCGGACCTCGACGACCTCACGGCGGACATGCACCGCGCCCAGAAGAGCAAGCGGCGGACCATCGTGCTCCTGGTGCTCCTCGTGCTCGTGGCCTCCGGCGCGGCGCTCGGCTGGGCCCTCACGAAGCCCCCGCCCGCGCCCGACGCAAACGCGCCGTCCGCGGATGGTTGAGCGCCCGGCCTCGCCTCAGCGCAGAAGCGCGTCCACGGCCACGAGCTTCCAGCTGTTGAAGCCGTGGTTGTGGATGTGGAGCCCGAGGCGGGCGTCCGGCGGGGGCGTCCTCTCGAGCACGACGACCGCCTCGAGCACGTTCGAGGGCGCGGGGATGGCGACCTCCTCCTCCCAGACGACCTCGTCGCCGATCCACACGGCCACGTGCCCCACGCCCGGCTCCGGCGCGTCCAGGAAGTCGTGCCAGACGGAGATCGAGAGCGCATCGCCGGCCACCAGCGCCATGGGGAGCGGCTGGTCGAAGGCCCCCTAGGCGCAGACGCCGGTCTGCACCTCGGAGCCTCCGCCCTCGGCCGCCCAGGCCGCCGGCGGGCACGCGACGTCCCTCGGCCGATGGTCCGCCAGGGGATCACGCTCGGCCGGCGCCGGGCGAAAGGCGTAGGGCTCGAGGATCGGCAGGGTCTCGCCGGTGAAGCCCACGTCCCCGCAGGCCGCCGCGAGCACGACGAGCGTCGGCCAGATCGCCGAGCGCGCGCTCCCGGAGGCCGGGGAGAGGGCCGAACGAACCGTCGACAGCCACGTCTCGCGCATCCGGAAGAAGCTCGGCGGCGAAGCGGCGGAGCGGACCGAAACCGTCTGGGGCATCGGCTACCGCTGCGCGGAGGAGCCGCCGTGAGGCGCCGGAGCCGCCACCTCTCCCGGCGCATCGTCGCGAGCGCGGCGCTGAGCGTCGCCGTCGCGGCGGGACTCGTGGGGCTCACCTTGAGCTTCGCCCGGCCGAACATCCGTACCGAGACGCTCACGCTCATCGCCGGCGCCGACCAGCTCGAGGCCTGCACGGAGAGCCCGGCGACCTGGGGCTGGCGTTCGGGCAGCCTCTCGTTTTTCGCCTACGCTCGCGACGGCCGCTCGGCGAACCCGAGCGCGCCGGCGCTAGAGCCCGATCTGCTCGTGACCGTGCTCGGCGGCGAGGTTGCGCATCACGACGACGGGATGGAGGTCGTGTCCCTCCTCCCGACGGCGGAGAGCGCGGGCCCCTGCGCGCTCCTCCGCGTCTCGTCGGCGGACGTCCTCGAGGCGACCCGGAGCCGGGTCCAGAACGTGATGGTCGTGGCCGTCGTCGCTGGCATGCTGCTCGCCGCCTTCGGGACCTTCGCCTTCGTCGTGCTCCCGCTCCGGAGCCGCGTCGAAGCTCTGGCCGCGGCCGCCGGCGGCGTCGGGAGCGAGGCCTTCCAGCCGGAGCCCCCGACGCCGGACGCACTCGGCCACATCGCCCGCGTGCTCGCCACGAGCCACACGCGCATCGTCGAGGCGCGGGAGGCCCTCGAGGCCCGCCATCGAGCGCTCGAAGAGCATCTCACGGGCATCGCCCACGACCTCCGGACGCCCCTCGCGAGCATGCAGCTCGCCCTCGAGGGCCTGGCCGCCGACGATCCACCGAGCGACGAGGCGAAGCAGGCCATCGCGGACGTCGTTTACCTCTCCGCGCTCGTCGAGAACCTCCACCAGGCCACGCGCCTTCGGCACGAGGTCGCGGTGGCCGAGGGGCGCGTCGAGCTCGGCGAACTGGTGCGGCGCCTCGAGCGGCGCTTCGCAATCGTCGGGCGCCACGCGAACGTCGAGGTCGCCGCCAGCGCGCCGGACGAGCCGCTCGTCGCGGCGTGCAACCCGGCGATGGCCGAGCGCGCGCTCTCGAACCTCATCCAGAACGCCATCGAGCATCACCCCGGCGCCGGGCACGTGGCGGTCACCCTCGAGCGGACCGGCGACGGCTTCGAGCTCGTGGTCGCCGACGACGGCCCCGGGCTCCCCGAAGGAGCGCTCGCGAGCCTCGAGGAGGAGACCTTTCTCCTCGAGGCCTCGAGGCGCCGCGGCCCGGGGCTCGGCATGCTGATCACGGCCGAAATCGCCCGCCGGGCCGGCTGGACGCTGAGCTACGAGCCGACCGAGCCCGGCCTCCGCGCACGCCTCCGCGGGCCCCTTCTCACGGCCCGCGTCGAAATCGGCGATCCTCGCGCGTCGAAGCTCTGAAAGGAGCGGACGATGGACCATCCCGTGGTGTCCCGAGAGGAGTGGCTGGAGGCGCGGAAAGCGCTTCTCGCCGAGGAGAAGGCCTTCACCCAGCAGCGCGAGGCCATGGCGGCGAAACGCCGGGCCCTGCCCTGGGTGCGCGTCGACGAGGACTACCGCTTCCAGGGCGAGGCGGGGGAGCGGACCCTCGCGGACCTCTTCGCCGGACGGAGCCAGCTCCTCCTGCAGCACTTCATGTTCGGTCCCGCGTGGGAGGCCGGCTGCCCGTCGTGCTCCTACTGGGCGGACCAGATCGACCGGGGCCGGCTCTACCTCGGGGCCCGCGACATCGCCTACGTCGCCGTGAGCCGGGCGCCCCTCGACACGCTCCTCGCCTACCGCGCGCGCATGGGCTGGAGCTTCCCCTGGGTCAGCTCCCTCGGCTCGTCCTTCAACTTCGACTACCGCGTCTCCTTCACGCCCGAGCAGCGAGAGAGCGGCAAGAAGCTCTACAACTACGGCTCCCAGCCCTTCGGCGGCGAGGAGGCCCCGGGCGTCTCGGCCTTCGTGCGCGAGGGCGACGCCATCTTCCACACCTACTCGACCTTCGCCCGCGGCCTCGATCTCTTGAACGGCGCCTACCACTGGATGGACATCGCGCCGAAGGGCCGCGACGAAGCGGGGCTGCCCTTCGCCCAGGCGTGGGTGAAGCGCCGCGACGAGTACTGAAGCTCAGCCCTCGAGGGCCTCGAAGGCGTTCTCCACCGCGGCGCTCTCGGCCTCGCCGGCGTCGCCGTGGAGGACGCGCCAGAGCGCGTCGACCTGGCGCTGGGACGCCACCTTGCGAAGCGCCTCGGGCGAGGCCGCCTTCACGCCATCGACGCTTCCGAAGGTCTGAAGCAGCTTCGCCTTCGTCTTCGGGCCGACGCCGGGCACGTCGTCGAGCTCGCTCCGGAGCCGGCGCTTCGCGCCCACCTTCACCCGGAGCGCGTTCGACGCGCGATGCGCCTCGTCGCGCGCGAGGGCGAGCATCTGGAGCGCCGGCGTCCCGTGCACGGGGATCGCGTTCTTCTGCCCCGGCAGGTACACGCGGTCGACGACCTTCGCGCCGAGCGCGTTCTCCTTCTCCTTCGCCAGCCCCGCCACCGGCAGGCGGACGCCGAGGTCGCGAAGCGCCGCGAGGGCCACGTTGAGCTGCCCCTTGCCGCCGTCGACGACCAGGAGATCCGGCAGCTCCCAGCCCGCGTCTTCGTCCCGCCCGCGCTTCAGGCGCCGGCTGAGCACCTCGTACATCGCGCCGTAGTCGTCCCCGCCGCGCACGCGCTTCACGTGGAAGCTCCGGTAGCGCTTCCGGTCCGGCGCCCCGTTCTGCAGCGCGACCACCGCCGCCACGGTCTCCTCGCCGCCGGTATGCGAGACGTCCACGCACTCGATGCGCCGGGGCAGCGTCGGCAAGCGAAGCCGCTCCTGCACCGTGGCCAGGCGCCGCTCGATGTCCTCGCTCGCCCGCCGCTTCTCCTCGAAGGCGTGGCGCGCGTTGTCCTGGGCCATGTCGAGGAGCTTCTTCTTGGCGCCGCGCTGCGGAGCGATGACGCGCGGCGCGCGAAGCCTCCGGCCCCCCGGCGCCCCGGTCCGCGGCAGCGCGCCCTGGCCCTTCCGCTGGTCCGCGAGCACCCCGGCGAGCCCGTCCATGGCCTCGACCACGAGGGGCAGCATCACCTCGTCCGGGATCGGCGCCCGCGCGTACCACTCGAGCAGGAACGACGCGAGGAGCTCGTCGTTCGGCAGCGAGACGTCCTTGAAGCCGTAGGTGCGCACGCCGACGAGCTTCCCGCCGCGCACCAGCAGCACGGCGACCTCCGCCTGATCCGCCTGGCGGAAGAGCCCGACCACGTCCTGGTCCACGTCCTTCACCACCGCGACGCGCTGGGTCTCCCGCGCCCGATCGACCGCGCGGATCTGATCGCGATGGAGCGCCGCCTGCTCGTACTCGAGGGCCACGGCGGCCGCCTTCATGCGCGCCTCGAGGGTCTCGATGAGCTCGTCGTGGCGCCCGTCGAGGAAGAGCCCGACGCTCCGCACCTGCTCGCCGTAGGCCGCCCGGTCGACGTCGAACACGCAGGGCCCCGGGCAACGCTTGATCTGGTACTGGAGGCAGGGCCGCGTCCGGCTCTTCAGCTCCGTGTCCGTGCACGTGCGCAGCTGGAAGTGCCGGTTCACGAGGCGCAGCGTCTGCCGCGCCGCCGTCGCCGAGTGATAGGGCCCGAAGTAGCGCGCCCGGTCGGGCCGCGGCCGGCGCACGACCTGGAGCCGAGGCCATTTCGCGTCCGGGTCGAGGCGGAGCGAGAGGAACTCTTTGTCGTCCCGGAGCTTGATGTTGTAGCGGGGCTGGTGCTCCTTGATGAGCTGGTTCTCGAGGAGCGCCGCCTCCTTCTCCGTCGAGGCGACGATGGTCTCGAGGTCGCCGAGCTCCCGCTCGAGGCGCGCGACGAAGGCGCGCACGTCGCTCGAGCCCGGCAGGAAGTAGCTCCGCACCCGGCTCCGGAGCGAGCGCGCCTTCCCGACGTAGAGCACCTCCCCGGCGTGGCCGCGGAAGACGTACACGCCGGGCTGCGGCGGCAGCGTCTCGAGCTTGGCTCGGACCTGCTCGGGCAGCGCCTCGTTCAGCACCCCCCGAGTATGGTGTCGGCGCCGCCCGGCGCACGTGCGCGAATGCTGATCCGCGCCGCGGAAACCCGTATGCTCGCGGTGACTTGAAGGCTCTCCGGCCCCGCTCGGGCCTTGCCTTTCCCCCGCGCCGAGACGCGCTAGACCGCTTCCTCCGCATGCTGCCCGCCCGCCCGCTCGCTTCGCTCTCCGCCGCCGGCATCGGCCTGGCGCTCGCCTTCGCGGCGATCGCGAGCGCGCCGGTGCGCGGCCAGGAGACCCTTCGCGCGCACCTCGGCGGCGCGCCCGACGCCATCGCGACGCTCCACGCGGCGCTCGGCGAGGCGCGGCATCGGCACGTGCGCCTCGGCTTCTGGGGCGCCTCGCACACCGCCGGCGACGAGTACACGCGCATCGTGCGCCAGCGCCTCCAGGCGCGCTTCGGCGACGGTGGCCCGGGCTGGTACCTCCCGGCGCGTCCCTTCGCCACGGGCCGCGCCGGCGTCGAGGTCGACGCCGAGGGTTGGCGCGGTCGCTTCGTGCGCGGCCGCGAGGGCGAGCCCCGGCACCTCGACCACTACGGCGTCGCCGGCGTGTCCCTCCGCGCCGAAGGCCACGCCTCCGCGACCCTCGCGCTCGAGAGCGGCGTGGCGGACACGGTCACCCTCCACGCGCTCCGCCAGCCCACCGGGGGCACCGTCGCCGTACGCGTCGGCGAGGCGGAGGCGCACCTCGCGACCCGCGACGCCGGCAGCGTCAGCCTCCGCTTCCCCGAGGCGCGGCCGACGGTCGAGCTCGAGACGGACGGGAGCGGCCCGGTGAACGTCTTCGGGCTCGACTTCCACCGCGGCGACCGGGGCGTGGTCGTCGACGCCTTCGGCGTGCCCGGCTCGCGCCTCTTCGACCAGGAGAAGTGGCGCGAGGAGACGCTCCGGGCCCAGCTCGCGGCCCGCCCGCCGGATCTGGTCGCCCTCGCCTACGGCACCAACGAGAGCGTGCGCGCCCGGGAGCCCGTGGGCGCGCTTCGCACGCGCTACCGGGAGCTGATCCGGCGCTGGCGCCGCCTCGCCCCGCAGGCCGCGTGCCTCCTCGTGGGCCCGGGCGATTTCCCGCGCCATCGCCAGGGACGCTACGTGCCCCGCCCGCGCCTCGAGGCCGTCGTCGCCATGCAGCGCGAGCTCGCCACCGAGGAGGGCTGCGCCTTCTTCGACACCTTCTCCTTCATGGGCGGCCGCGGCGCCATGGAGCGCTGGGTGCGCCGGGGCCTCGCGCTCCGCGACCACGTGCACTTCACGGAGCGGGGCTACGCGGCGATGGGCCAGGCGCTCACGGACGCGCTCCTCGAGGGCTACGTCCCGCCCGACGGACGCCTCGCCCAGCGCAGGTAGCGTGCGCGGCGACTTCGACCACGTGATCGTAGGCGCCGGCACCGCCGGCTGCGTGCTGGCCGCGCGCCTCGCCGAGCGTGGGGCCCGCGTCTGCCTCCTCGAGGCCGGGGGCACGGACCGGCGTCCGGAGGTGATGCTCCCCGGGGCCGCCAGCCTGCTCCACCACTCGAGCGCGGACTGGGGCTACTACACGGCGCCTCAGGCCGGCCTCTACGGGCGTCGCCTTTACTACCCACGGGGCAAGGTCGTGGGCGGCTGCGGCTCGACGAACACGATGATCTGCATCCGGGGCACGCCCGGCGACTACGATCGCTGGGCCGCCGAGGGCGCGATGGGCTGGGCCTGGGACGACGTGCTGCCCTACTTCCGGCGCGCGGAGAGCGCGCGCGCGGACGGCCCCATGCACGGGAAGGACGGCCCCCTCCCGGCGCAGCGCGCGGTCTACACGCATCCGCTCTGGGAAGCCTTCGTCGAGGCCGGCGTCGCGGCGGGCTACCCGCGCAACGACGACTTCAACGGCGCCCGGCAAGAGGGCGTCGGCCTCTTCGATTTCACGGTGAAGGGCGGCCGGCGCTTCGGGACCGCCCCCGCGTACCTCCGGCCGGCGCTCCGGCGCCATCGCGACCGGCTCGCGCTCGTGACCAAAGCGCACGTGCGGGAGCTGATCTTCGAGGGCCGGCGCTGCGTCGGCGTGCGCTACCGCCGCGGAGGTGAGGTGCGCGAAGCGCGCGCGGCGGGCGAGGTGATCCTGGCGGCGGGCGCGGTCGGCTCGCCGCAGCTCCTTCTCCGGAGCGGCGTCGGCCCGGGCGCGCACCTCCAGGACTACGGCCGGCCGGTCGTGCTCGACGCGCCGGGCGTCGGCGCGGACCTCCAGGACCACCCCATCGTCGTGCTCGCCGACGCCTGCCGCGAGCGCATCACCGCCAACACGACGGCGGACACGCCGGCGAACATCGCGCGCGCGCTGGTCGGTCGCGGGCCCCTGGCGGCGCCGCTCCCGGGCGCCGGGGGGTTCCTCCGGACGAGCGCGGACCCGGACCCGGACGTCCAGCTCCATTTCGTCGCCGGCTGGGCCTACGACGCGCACGACTACCGCGGCAAGCCCACCGAGGACGGCTACGTGCTCGCCCCCGTGCTCCTCCGCCCGCGCGGCCGGGGCACGATCCGCCTCGCGAGCGTCCACCCGGAGGAGCCGCCGCTCATCGATCTCCGCTTCCTCGAGGACGACGCGGATCTCCGCACCATGATCCGGGCCTACCGCGCGGCGCGGCACATCCTCGACGCCGCCCCCCTCGACCGCTACCGGGGCCGGCCCCTTCGCCCCGATCGCACGCTGGAGGACGACGCCGCCGTCGAGGACTACCTCCGGCGCAACGTCGAGACGACCTACCACCCCACCTCGAGCGTGCGCATGGGACCGGAAGGCGAGGCGCCCCTCGACCCGGCGCTGCGCGTGCGCGGCACGGACGGCCTTCGCGTCGCCGATGCGTCGGTCATGCCCAGCATCGTCGGGGGCAACACGAACGTTCCAGTGGTCATGATCGCGGAAAAAGCCGCGGATCTCCTCCGGCCGGGCTGAGCCCTTCGTGCCAGCGTGCGCCAGATCGGCTCGGCATGACCCGTGCAGCTTCGAGGCCCATGGCCCGCACGAAGCCCCTCCCCGTCGCGCTCCCCACCCGCGCCCGCGGTGACGCCGCCCGCGCCGAGCTGCTCCGCCGCATGCGCCACGGCAACGCCCGCGCGCTCGGTCGCTTCTTCGGCGGTCTCGCCCGGGCCTCGCTGGCCGCGAGCGTGATCGCCGCGGCGGGCTGCTCGGAGACGACCGTCGTCGGCCGCGGGGACATGGGCAGCCTCGACCTCAGCATCGACGGCGGCGGCATCGACGCGGGCCGCGACATGGGCGCGGCGCCCTGGATGCCGATCTGCGAGGGCCGCGAGGTCTGGCGCCCGGCCGCCGGCATCACCCCGGCGTCGCCGAAGGACTACATCGCCATCGCGGACGGGGGCTTCTGGAGCCCGGAGGCGTGGATCTGGGACGAGGTCGGCGTCGCCTGCGAGAGCGCGACGAACCCCGACGCCTGCCTCGAGAACCTCCGCCAGCTCCTCTCCGACAACCCGGTCCGCCACTTCCAGGCGACGGATGCGGACGGAGCCCGCGCCTACGTCAGCGACGCCTCCGTGCTCGAGCTCTTCGGCCCCATCGACACCGCCGAGGAGGCCGTGCTCCTCGCCTGGCACGCCGGCTACACGGTGGCCCGCTGCGACGACGTGACGAACTACGCGGTGCGTCCGAGCGAGGGCGGCTGGGAGCTCCGCGTCACCGACGACATCGGCTGCTACGGCGAGCCCACGGACGTCTACCGCTACACCTTCACGGTCCGCCCCAACGGCACGATGCGCGAAACGGCCCAGGAGGTCGCCCGCCGGGACGAAGGCGGCTGCGCCATCGGCCGGCGCCCGGAGGGGCTCTTGCCCCACGCCCCGCCGGCGCTCTCCGCGACGCTCGGCCGCGAGCTCGCCGAGATGGCGCACCTCGAGGCGAGCGCCGTCGTCGCCTTCGAGATCCTCGCCGACGAGCTCGAGGCCCTGGGCGCGCCCGTCGCGCTCGTGCGCGAGGCCAAGCGCGCGGCCATGGACGAGGTCCGGCACGCCGAGGAGGTCCAGGCCCACGCTCTGCGCTTCGGCGCCGAGCCGGCCCCGGTGACGCACGAGCGGCGGCCGCTCCGCGATCTGCGCGCCCTCGCCATGGACAACGCGACCGAGGGCTGCGTCCGCGAGACCTTCGGCGCGCTCATGGGCCATCGCCAGTCCCTCGCGGCCGAGGACCCGGCGCTCGCCCGTACGCTGAAGGGCATCGCCGCGGACGAGACGCGGCACGCCGCGCTCAGCTGGCAGATCCACGCCTGGGCGCTCGGCCAGCTCGACGACGCGACCATCGCGCGCATCGAGGAGGCGATGGGCGAGGCCGTCGACGGGCTCCGCGCGCACGCGGCCGCGCCGGCCAGCGACCCCGTCGCCAAGGCCCTCGGGCTCCCGACGCCGGCCGAGGCCCTCGCGCTCGTCGACGCGCTCGAGACCACGCTCTGGCGGAGCTGAGCGGTCGTGGGAACGAGGCGTCACCATCTGCGGCGTCGCACCCGCGCATGAGATCGCACCTTTTCTTTCGCTCTCGTTGCTGACGAGCAACGCCGCGATGGCGTAGGGTCCGGCCCCGGAGGACACCGCCATGGCAGGAAAGTTCGAGCTCTATAAGGACAAGGCCGGCAAGCACCGCTTCCGCCTCAAGTCCGGCAACGGTCAGGTCATCGCCGCCAGCGAGGCCTACGAGTCCAAGGCCGCCGCGAAGAACGGCATCGCCAGCGTCAAGAAGAACGCGCCGGACGCGCCTGTCGTCGAAATCGAGAAGTGACGCGCCCCTCGCCGGCGTCCGAGCGGGACGCCGGCGGCCCGTCGCTCAGAGCTGCAGGCTCTTGTACTCGAGGAACTCCTCGATCCCGATGGCGCCGTACTCGCGTCCGTTGCCGGACTGCTTGTAGCCGCCGAAGGGCGCCTCGGCGTTGAAGCGTCCGCCGTTGATGTCGACCTGCCCGGTGCGAAGGCGCCGCGCCACGCGCTTCGCGCGCTCGACGTCCGCGGAGAAGACGCCGCCGTGGAGCCCGTAGATGCTGTCGTTGGCGATGCGCACGGCGTCGTCCTCTTCCTCGTAGGTGAGGATGGAGAGCACGGGCCCGAAGATCTCCTCGCGGGCGATGGTCATGTCCGGCGTCACGTCCGCGAAGACCGTCGGCCGCACGAAGAAGCCCGTGTCGAGCCCCTCGGGCGGCTCCGCGCCGCCGGTGACGAGCGTCGCACCCTCCTCGACGCCCTTCTGAACGTACGTTCGGATGCGGTCGCGCTGGGCGCCGCTCGCCATGGGCCCGAGGCGCGTGGTGCCCTCGAAGGGGTCGCCGACGGTGAAGGTCTCGGCCACGGACTTCGCGATGGCCACGGCCTCGTCGCGCTTGCCGGCGGGGACGAGCATGCGGGTCCAGGCCGAGCAGGTCTGGCCGCCGTTGAGGTAGCAGTTCTTCACGCCGGCCTTCACCGCCGCGCCGAGGTCCGCGTCGTCGAGGATCACGAAGGCGCTCTTGCCGCCGAGCTCCAGGTGCACGCGCTTGATGGTCCGGGCGCCGACCTCGCTCACGCGCCGCCCGGCGCGTGTCGACCCGGTGAAGGTGACCATGTCCACGTCGGGGCTCTCGACGAGCGCCTCGCCGACCGTCGCCCCGTCCCCGCTCACGAGGTTCAGCACGCCCGGCGGAAGCCCCACCTCGGCGAAGGCATGGGCGAGCGCGTAGGCCGAGAGCGGCGCCACCTCGCTCGGTTTGAGCACCACCGTGCAGCCGGCCGCGAGGGCCGCGCCGACCTTCGCCACGACCTGGTGCAGGGGGTAGTTCCACGGCGTGATCGCGACGACGACGCCGACGGGCTCGCGGAGCAGCACGGAGGAGCCGAGCTCCTCCTCGAAGGGCATCTCCCGCGCGCGCTTCGCGAAGGTGCGGAGGTTGCCGATGGGCAGGAGCACCTGTACCGGGAGCGCGAGCTTCCGCGGCATGCCGACCTCGCGGGACACGATGTCCGCGATCGCGTCGGCGCGCTCCTTGAGCTTGGCCGAGGCCGCCTCGAGGAAGCCGGCGCGCGTCGCGACGTCGGTCTGGCTCCAGGCCGGGAAGGCGGCCTTCGCCGCGGCGACGGCCATGGCGGCGTCCTCGGCGTTCCCCGCCGGCACGCGGCCCATGACCGCTTCCGTGGTCGCGTCGATGACCTCGAAGCTCCCCTCCCCCTTCGGCTCTACCCACTCGCCGCCGATGAAGTGGCGCGCATGCTCGTGAACGTCGCTGGTGCGGCTCATGCCGTGGATGCTAACAGCCCGGGGATGCCCGCTCGCATCACGGCGTGCGTCCTCGCGCTCCTCCTCGGACCCCTCGCCGCGGGCTGCGACAGCGGCTCGCCCGGCGCGGACGGCGGCGCCGGCGACGCGGGCCTCGTCGACGCGAGCGGCGATAGCGGCAGCCTCGACGAGGGCGTGCCGGACCAGGGCGTCGAGCGCCGGGACTGCGAGGGCTCCTTCGTCGTGCGCACGGCCGCCGAGCTCGAGGCCCTCGCCGGCTGCGAGAGCATCGAAGGCGACCTGACGATCACGGACCTGCCGCTCGTCCCCTCGCTCACGCCGCTCCGCTTCCTCGAGACCATCGGCGGAAGCCTCGTCCTTCGGAACGACACGGCGCTCGTCGATCTCTCGGGCCTCGACGCGCTCATGCGCATCGGGGGGGACCTCGATCTGGAGGACGTCGACGCGCTGGAGTCC
>JBCDGX010000099.1:0-12141 GCA_038750805.1 Myxococcota bacterium | reverse complement strand
GGCGGCGGCGAGGAATTCGGTGAGGTCCAGGACGATTTCGGGGCCGACGAGAACGAAGAGCTCGACTTCAGCGACCTCCCGGAGGAGGCGCTCCCCTCGGCCGGCGACGGCGTGGTCCTCGATCTGCCGCCGGACACGGCCGGCGCTCCCGCGAAGCCCGTTGCACGGGAAGGCGGCGAGGCGAAGCCCGCGGGCAGTGGGAAGCTCCGCTGGGCGCTGGGCGCGGCGGCGCTGCTCGCGCTCCTGATCGGCGGCGGCTACGCGCTGAAGTTCACCTCTCTCGGTGCCTTCGGGATCTACTCGCTGGAGGGCTTCCTTCCGGCGTCCGGCGACGACGCGGAAGTCCAGGGCAAGATCGCCGAGGCGGAGCGGCGCGCAGCGGCGGACACGTACTCGGGCGTTCGCTCGGGTCTTCGGGTGCTCGGCGAGGCGCGCGCGGAGGCGTCGCTGAACCGGCTCCTCATGGCCCGGAGCATCGTGCACGAAGCGCTCTACCAGGTGCGCTTCGGGCCCAACGCGCGCAGCGAGGCGCGGGAGAGCGCGCTCCTCCAGAAGCTCGCGCAGCGGAGCAACGACGCCCCGGGCATGTCCCTCGCGCTCGCCGCGAGCGCCCTACGCCGCGGCGAGCTCCGCTTGGCCGAGCGCCAGGTCCAGCTGGCGCTTCGCGAGGATCCCCGGGACCCCTACGGCCACCTCGTGGCGGGCGAGCTCGCGCTCGCCAAGGAGGACGCGAACGCTGCGACGGAGGCCTTCGCCCAGGCCGGGCGGGCGGGCGCCAGGGCAGCGTGGGGCACGGCGCGGGCCCAGCTCATGGCCGGCGAGGCGAGCCTGGCCGCGCAGGCCATCGAGGCCACCCTCGACGAGAGCCCGGGCCACGCGGGCGCTCGGGTGGCGAGCGCCGCGGCGGCGCGGGACGCCGGCCGCATGGAGCGCGCGCTCCGCCTCGCGCGGGAGGCCGCCGGCGCCGCCGAGGTCGAGGGGCAGGGACACATCCGCGCCTCGCCGACGGAGCGCGCGCGTGCGCTCACGCTCGTGGGCGAGATCCTCATGGAGCGCGGGCGCCGCATGGCCGCGGGGCGTGCCTTCGAGGCGGCCGTCGACGCGGATCCCTTCGCCTTCCGAGCTCTCCTCGGCCTCGGCAACGTGCTGCTCATCGAGCGGCGCTTCACCGACGCGCTCGCGCGCTTCGAGTCGGCCGCGAGCGCCATGGCGGAGGCGCCGCCGCCCCGCGAGGGCGAGCCCCCCAACGCCGTCCGCGTCGGCCTCGGCCAGGTGGAGGCGCTCCTCGACCTCGAGCAGGTCCAGCGCGGCAGCCGCATGGCCGCGGACCTCGCCGAGGTCCATCCCCGGGAGCCGAGCGTGGCCCTCTGGAACGGACGCGCGCTCGAGGCCCTCGCGAAGCCCGAGGAGGCGATGGCGGAGTACCAGCGCTGCGTGACCCTCGACGCCGGTGGCTTCGACGGATACCTCGCGCAGGCGATGCTCCACTTCGGCAACGAGGATCTCGAGGCCGCGGGGACCATCCTCGCCGAGGCCCGCGAGAACGTCCGCATGACCGCGCGGGTGCATCGCCAGCTCGGCGAGCTCGAGCTCCGGCGCGGCAACCTCGGCGCCGCCGAGCGCGAGCTCCGCGAAGCCGTGCGCCTCGACGGGAACGACCCCGTGGCCCGCTTCGCGCTCGGCCAGGTGCGGCGGCGCCAGGGCGCGCTGGACGAGGCGGGCGCGCTCTTCGACGCGCTCGCGGAAGCCGACCCCTCCTACCCGGGTCTGGCGCTCGAGCGCGGTCGCCTCTTCGAGGCGCAGGGGCAGGCCGAGCGCGCGGTGCAGGAGTACACGCGCGCGGCGCAGCAGTCCCCGGACGACTTCGACCTCCTCCTTCGCCTCGGCGGCGCGCAGCTCGCGGCGGGCAACCTCGAGGCCGCCGAGGAGACGCTTCGGCGGGTGCAGGAGGAGCGCCCGGAGAGCGCGGAGGCCGAGTACTTCATGGGCCGCGTGGCCTACGCCCGCGGCGAGAACACCACGGCGCTGACCCGCCTGGCGCGCGCCGTCTCCCTCGACCCGCGCGTCGGCGAGTACCACCTCTACCTGGCGAAGGCGCTCCTCGAGAAGGGGGAGATCGGCCGCTCGCGCGCCGAGGTCGAGCAGGCCCTGGAGCTCGACGACTCGCTCGCCGAGGGATACCTGCTCCGCGGCACCATCCGCCTGCGCCTCGGGCGCCGGACCCCGGCCATCGACGACTTCAAGCGTTGCCTCGAGCTGCGCCCCGGCGACGGCCGCGCCCAGGTCGGCATGGGCGAGGCCTACGAGGAGCTCCAGGACCGCGAGCGCGCCATCGCGGCATTCCAGCGCGCCGTGGAGCTCGACGGGACCCAGGGCGAGTGGTGGTACCGGCTCGGCAGCGTGCTCCTCGATGCCGGCCGCCCCGGCGACGCGGTCACGGCCCTCGCGAAGGCGACGGAGATCGGCGACGGGGTCGAAGCCGGGGACGCGCCCGCCCTGCCCACCTGGGTCTTCGACGCGCACCGCATTCGCGGCGACGCCCTTCGCCTCGCCGGGCGGCGCGCGGACGCACGGGGACACTACCAGCGCTACCTCGAGCTCGCGCCGGACTCGGCCCTCGATCGCGAGGCCGTCGAGGCCCGCCTCGAGCGCCTCTAGCCGGTACGAACGAACGTTTGGCTCACGTCAGCCCGGCACGGCGAGCGGTCGCTCGTGCGTGCCGGCGCGCGTCGCGCAGCACGCGCGCGCGGTCCATGCGCCGAAGCGCGCCGGACTCCACGAGGAGCTCCCCGTCGACCATGACGTGCCGCACGTCCCGCGGGCCCGCGGCGTAGACGATGCGGCTCGGGACGTCGCCGCCGGGCTCGTGATGCAGATCCCGGAGGTCGAGGGCCACCAGATCCGCCCGCTTGCCGACCTCGATGGAGCCGATGCGATCCTCCAGCCCGAGCACCCGGCCCCCCTCGCAGGTGAGGAGCTCGAGGGCCTCCATGGCGGGCAGGGCCCGCGCGTCGCGGCGCTTCCCCTTGGCGAGGAGCGCGGCCTGGCGGAGCTCCGGGAAGGCGTCGAGGCGGTTGTTGCACGGCGCCCCGTCGGCGCCGAGGCCGACGTGCATACCCGCGTCGCGCATGGCCACGACGTCGGCGATCCCCGAGCCGAGCTTGAGGTTGGCCGAGGGGCAATGTACGAAGCGCGTGCCGAGGCGGGCGGCGCGGCGCATCTCGCTCCGCCGGAGCTGGACACCGTGCGCCAGGACGCAGCGGGGACCGGCGAGCCCGTGGCGCTCGAGCGCTGCGACGTCGTCTTCGCCGAGCGCTGCCTTCACGGCCTCCCGCTCCGCGCCGTGCTCGGCGGCGTGCGAGTGAACGAGCGCGCCCGTGGTCTCCGAGGCCGTCGCGACCTCGCGGAGAAGCTCGGCCGAGCAGCTCAGGATGAAGCGGGGCGCGTAGGCGTAGCCGAGGCGCCCGCCGGCGGCGCCGTCCCAGCGCTCCCGGAGGCGATGGCTGGAGGCGAGACTCCGGCCCGTCGTCTCCAGAAGCGTGTCGGGGACGCCCTCGCCCTGGTCCACCATGGACTTACCGGAGAGGGCGCGGAGCCCGCTCTCCTCGAGCACCTCGAATACCGCGTCGTGGTGGTGGACGGTACCCATGTCGAGGACGGTCGTCGTGCCGCCGAGGAGCAGCTCGGCCACCCCGAGGCGCGCGCTCGCCCGGAGCGAGGCCGGCGTGTGCGCCCCCTCGAGGGGCCAGATGCGCTCGCGCAGCCAGGGCAGCAGCGGCAGGTCGTCGGCCATGCCCCGGAAGAGCACCTGGCAGAGGTGCACGTGGGCTTGCACGAAGCCTGGCAGGAGCACGAGGCCCCGGAGCTCGAGGGTGCGCCGAGCCGGGCGGCGGCTCGCGCCCAGCCGGGTGATCACGCCGCCGTTGACGCGCACGTCGGCGCGCAGCACACGGCGCGCGCCGTCCATGGTGACGAGGGTGGCTCCGCGGAGGCACCAATCGTCGGGCTCGCGGGCGGCGCGGCTCACAGGAGGCGCCGGAGCACCGCGCCGAGGAGCGGCACGAAGCGCACCTTCACCTGGTCGGCGACTTCCTTCACCTCGTCGTGGCTCGGCGCCGTGGGCGAGAGGCCGGCGGCCGCGTTGGTGATGCACGAGATGCCGAGGACCCGCGCCCCCATGTGCCGCGCCGCGAGCACCTCGAGCACCGTGCTCATCCCGACGGCGTCGGCCCCGAGCGTCCGGAGCATGCGGACCTCGGCAGGCGTCTCGTAGGCGGGCCCGAGGAGGCCGGCGTAGACGCCCTGCCCGAGGTCGAAGCCGAGCGCGCGGCCGGCCTCCTCCGCGATCTCCCGGAGCTCGGGATCGAAGGCGTCGTTCATCGGTGGGAAGCGCGGCCCGAGCGCGCCCGGGTTGGGCCCGAGGAGGCTGCTCGTCCCCGTGAGGTTCAGCTGATCGCTGAGCACCATCAGGTCGCCGGGCGCGAAGGCCGGGTTCACCCCGCCCGCCGCGTTCGTGACGATGACCGTCTGCGCGCCGAGGTGGAGCATCAGTCGAAGGCCGAACACGACCTCGTGGGGCTCATGGCCCTCGTAGAGATGCACGCGCCCCTGCATGGCCACGACGCTCACGCCCTCCGCCGTGCCGAGCACGAGCTGCCCCGCGTGCCCGCTCACGCCCGACTCGGGCATGCCGCGGATCTGCGCGTAGGGGATGGCAACGCGCTCCTCGAGCGTGTCCGCGTAGGCGCCGAGCCCGGAGCCGAGCACGAGGGCGACCTCCGGGATGCGGGCCGTGTGCTCCCGAACGTCGGCGGCCGCGGCGTCGAGCCGGGCGAGAAGGTCCGAAGCGTCGCTCATGGGGCGAGAGGAGCCCCCGAGGCGCGCGGCGTCAAGGGACGGTTCCACGATGGCCCACGGGAACCCCAGGCACCGACTGTTGTCCCTGCCTTCGTGAGCACCTACCGTCCTTCCATGGAGGTCCCTTCGCCCGCCGCGTCGCCCAAGGCCGGCGACGCGCGCGCCTTCCGCCTCCTCCCTCACGAGCACGTGCTCTGGACCGGCCGCCCCCTCGCGGCGCCCGGGGAGCCCGCGTGGCTGCTCTGGCCCCTTCTGCTCGGCGCCATGGCCCTGGTCTTCGGGCTCTTCGGGAGCCTCCAGGCGGCCACGCAGATGCCCGGCGCGCGGCCGAGCGCTGCGCTGGCCGTGCTCCTCGGGGCCATGGCCCTGGCCGGTCGCATCCTCCCGCGCTGGCTCCTCGACGAGTGCCGCTACCTCGTGACGGATCAGCGCGTGCTCTGGCGCCGGGGCCGGTTCCTCCGCTCCGTGGAGCGAAGCCGCCTGACCCACGCCCGCGTGCGCTGGCATCACGCGTCGCCGCTGGTGGGCGACCTCGAGGTGGTGGCCGGCGTGCCCTTCGGCCCGCTGATGCGGAAGCAGCGCATCGTGCTCCACGGCATCCGCGAACCGGACCGGGTGCTGGCCATCGTGCGCGGCGCGACCCCGAGCGCGCTGGTGGGGGACCGCGACGCGCCCCTGGCGGAGCGCCTCGACGCGGGGGAGACACTGCGCTGGCACGGGCGCCCCGAGGGCCTCCTCCTCGGCTGGCGTGAGCTCGCCACGGCGGGGCTCGGCGCCGTGGTGACCTTCGTGGGCGCCGGCGTCGGTCAGCGCACGGCGCAGGTGCTGCTCAACCTCGAGGGGCTCGGCCTGAGCCCGCGCTCGACGGAGTGGATGCTGCTCTTCGGCGCCGTCGCGATCAGCTGGATCTGCATCGTGGCGGTCGGGCTCCGACTCCTTCACCACGGCATCTTCCGGGCCCGCCGGCTCGGGCGCGACACCGAGTACCTCCTCACGGAGCGCCGACTCCTCGTGCGGCGGGGCCTCGTCGAGCTCAGCGTCGAGCGGGCGCACGTGGTCGACGTGGCGCTCCGACCGGCCGGGCGCGGACTGCACCATCTCTTCCTCGTGCTCGACACGCCGCGCTCGCGGGCGCTGGCGGACAGCGGGGCCCTCGCGCCCGTGCTCCCGGCCCGGGACCGCGTGCCCCCCGTGCTCTTCGAGCTCCGGGACGCGGGCGCGGTCCGGGACGCGCTCCTGCGCTGAGGCATCGCTTGCCTCTCGCGACCGGCCCGGGCACCGTCACGCCATGCGGGCCGGGGCGATTCTCCTTCTAACGGCGCTCGCGTGCGGCGCTCCCGGCGCCGCCACGGGCGTCACGCCGGGCAACCTGAGCTCGGGCCTGCGCGCCGCGGCCGAGCCCGCGCTCACGCCCGAGCGGCTCACGCTCACGCCAGCCGAGGGCGTCGTGACCCTCCCGGCGCTCTGCGACCGCGCCGCCGCCGAGGCCTGCAACGGCCTCGAGGACGACTGCGATGGCCGCGTCGACGAGGGCTGCGGCTACGGCGGCGGCATGCTCCAGGTCACCGTGGCGTGGAACAGCGACGCGGACGTGGACCTCTACGTCGTCGATCCCAGCGGGGAGGCCGTGAGCTTCCAGCAGCGGCGCTCGGGGAGCGGCGGCCACCTCGATCACGACGCTCGAGGCGCGTGCCGGGAGCAGCCCGAGCCCCGTGTCGAGAACGCCGTGTGGGAAAGCGCGCCGCCCCCCGGAACCTACCGCGTCGAGCTGCACTACCTCTTCGAGTGCGAGGACGCGGGCGCCACGACGGCCACCGTGAGCGTCGCGGCGGGGGGCTCCGTCGCCGGCGCCTACAACTACACGCTCGCGCCCAACGAGCGGGCCACGCTGCTCACCTTCGAGGTGCCGGAGCTCGCGGAGGGGACCGGGCGCTGAGCGCGGAGGCGCGCGGCCTCGCGCCGGCGCTCGCGGCGGCGGCGCTCGTCGCCCTCGGGGGGCTCCTGGCCCATGCCCCCGACGCCCGTCCCTCGTCGGCGCACCTGGCCATGCTGCTGGCCTTCGCGCCCTACGGGCTCGGGCTCCTTCGGGGTGCGGTGCCCAGCACGCGCGCCACGCTCCTGCTCGCCGGGCTCGCGGCCCTGCCGGCGCTGCTCGCGCCCCCGCTCTCGAGCGACGACCTCTACCGCTACCTCTGGGACGGGCGCGTGCTCGGCGAGGGCATGGACCCCTACGCCTTCGCCCCCGCGGACCCGGCGCTGGCGGAGCTCCGCGACGGGCTCTGGCGCCGCATCAACAACCCGGAGATCGGCACCATCTATCCGCCCGTCGCCCAGGTCCTCTTCGCGCTGGCAGACGCCCTCGCCCATCACCCGGTGTCCATGAAGGCGCTGGCGCTCCTGGGTCATGGAGCCGCGACGCTCGTCGCGGCCCGGGTGGGGGGCCCGCAGGCCGCCTTCGCGTTCGGACTGAACCCCCTGGCCCTCGAGGCCTCGGCGCTCGGCGGTCATGTGGACGTGTTCGTCGGGCTCGCCGTGCTCGCCTTCGCCCGCGCCGCCAGCGCGGGTCGCTGGGCCCGGGCGAGCCTGGCGCTCGTGCTCGCAGCGGGACTGAAGGTGGCCCCGGCCGTGCTCTGGCCGCAGCTCGCGCGGCGCCACCGGGGGCTCGCGCTGCTGAGCCTGGTCGGCCTCGTCGCCGTGCTCGTGCCTCTGGCAGGCGGTGGCCGGGGCGGCGGGGCCTCGGCCTACGCCACGCGGTGGCGCGGCAACGCGGGACTCTACGGCGCCGTCGAAGGCCTCACGCGCGCGGGGCTCGAGGCGTCCTTCGGCACGGCTCCCGGCCGGGTGCGCGTCCCGGACGGGGCGCATGCGCTCGAGGGAACGCCCCTGGACCCGCTCGCGGCGCTCGCCCGGCCCAAGAAGGACCGGGAGCGGGCCACGGAGGTCGACGTCGCCCTCCTCTCCGAGCCGGCCGCCCGGGTCCTCGTCGGCCTCCTCTTCCTCGGCGTGCTCGGGTGGATTCTCCGGCGGGAGCGTGCTCCCGGCGACGCCGCGCTGGCGACGCTCCTCGCGGTGCTCCTCCTCGCCCCGCAGCTCCACCCCTGGTACCTGCTCTGGGTGCTCCCGCTGGCCGCGGCGGAGGGACGTCTGGCCCCCCTGGCGTGGAGCGCGACGCTCTTCGTGGCCTACGCGCCCCTCGACGGCTGGGTGCTCGGCCACGTGTGGCGCGAGGCGCCCGTGGCCGTCCCCCTGGCCCATGCGCTCGGGCTCGTGGCGCTCGCCCTCGAGCGCCGTCGTGCGGGTGCGGCCGGGACCTGCTAGTCCCGCGCCGTGGCGAGCGACCGAAAGCGCCGTGGGCCCCGGCCCGAGACCGTCGTCCGCCGAAGCCCCGGCGAGCGCAAGCGCCTCCCGCCGGACCTCGAGGCCTTCGCGCGGAGTGACGAGACGCGCCTGCGTCCGCCGCCGCGGGGTCCGAAGCTCCGGGACCCGCGCCCCGTCGCGCTCGTGCCCGGGGTCTCGAACCGGGACGCCCGCCTGGTCTTCGACCGGCGCACCGACGCGCTCCGGGTGATCCTCGAGGTCCGGGCGACGGGGGACGAGGCCGCCGGGCACGCCGCCGCCGAGGCCCTCTGCGAGGCGACGCGCCTTCGCCTCTGGCGCGGCCGGAGCCTGACGGCCTTCGGCGCGTACGTGGAAGACGTGCTGGGGATGCCGGAGGACGAGGCTCGCTCGCTCGCGTCGAGCGGCGCCGCCCGGCTGGGGGTCACCCTGGAGCCGCTGAGCGACGAGGCGGCCGCGGTGTGGCTCCGCGCCGAGGCCGTGCTCCTCGACGAGGACCTCGAGGAGGGCGTGCGCCTGGCCGTCAGCGGCGAGCCCGGCAAGGAGCGCGTCCGCCTGGAGCTGGACGCGGGACGCGCCCCCGAGCTCCTCGGGCTCATCGGACGCAAGCTCGGGCCCCTGGCCGACGATCAGGGCCGTGGGCCGCGGGCCGCAGAGCGCGAGGGGCGCGAGCGCCGGGACGGGCCGCCGCCCCGCCGGGACGGGCCGGGACCCCGCCGTGACGGACCCCGCAGGGACGTCGCGCCGCCTCGGCGCCCCAAGGTGCAGGACGTCGGCGAGGAGCCCTGAGTGGGGCGGGGCGAAAACGCCTTGCACGGCGCCGCCCGCTGGCTAGGCTACGCGGCCCTGAACGGAGCGAGACCCTCATGTACGCAGTGATCAAGACCGGCGGAAAGCAGTACCGCGTCCAGGAAGGCGACGTGCTGCGCGTCGAGAAGCTCCCCGGCGACGTCGGCGCGACCGTCGAGCTCGACGAGGTGCTGATGATCGGCGGCGAGACGGTCGCCGTGGGGACGCCCCTCGTGGAGGGCGCCCGCGTGACGGCGGAGATCCTCGCTCAGGACCGGGCGAAGAAGATCATCGTCTTCAAGATGAAGAAGCGGAAGAACTACCGCCGGAAGTACGGCCACCGCCAGCCCTACACGGAGCTGCGCATCACGGGCGTCAGCGCCTGAGAGGAGTCGGAAGGCATGGCTCATAAGAAGGGACAGGGCTCCACCCGGAACGGGCGCGATTCGAAGCCCCAGTACCGCGGCGTGAAGGCCTTCGGCGGCCAGACCGTCACCGCGGGCAGCATCCTCGTCCGCCAGGTCGGGCTTCGCTACAAGCCGGGCGCCAACGTCGGCGTGGGCAAGGACTACACGCTCTTCAGCCGCGTCGACGGCGTGGTGACCTTCGAGCGTCAGGGCAAGTCCGCGACGCGCGTCGCCGTGTACGAGGGTGAGACCGCCCCCGAGGCGGCCACGCCGGCCCCCGAGGCCGCTGCGGATCCCGCCCCGGCCGAGTGAGACCCCCGGGGTCCGAGTGAACGAGCCGTCCGGTCCGCCGGGCGGCTCGTTGCGTTCCGTCGCTCGGGCATCGCCGACAGTCACGGCGGTGGTCGGACCCCGGACGCCTCACCCGGACGCCCCGACCCGGATACCTGCGGACGCGCCTCAGCGGCAGCAGGACACGGGGACGTGGAAGGGCACGCAGGTCGGGCGCCCGTTCTCGTCGAGGTCCTCCGAGCGGAGCTCGCGCGTCTCGGCCACGCCACCTTCGCCCTCGAGCGCGGCCCGGGCCACCAGCGGGCACAGAGGCAGTCCGCAGAGCGCGCTCACGCCGACGCAGCACTCGGGAGGCACGTCGACGTAGGTGACCGCGTCCACCATGCCCGTCGCGAGCCTGAAGGCGTTCTGGCAGGCGGGGAGCCCGCGCCCGTCGCTCGTGTCCTCCCGCGGCGGCGCGTCGTCATCGTTCCCGTCGACCACGGCGAAGCGCCCGGCGGGCCCCTGGCTCGCGAGCTGGAGCGTCTCCGGGTCGTCGCAGGCCGTGAGCGGGTTCGGGTCGATCTGGTTCACCGCGAGCGGCGGCGGGAGGTACGCCGTGTCCGGGCAGCCGAGCTCGTTCGGCACGGACCAGGACTGGCTCGCGAGGGCCCCACCTTCGAGGGCGAAGCCCGTATCCGTCCGCTGGGCGGCCAGCATCCGGCGCTCCTCGGCGCTGAGCTCGGGCATGGACATGGCCAGCTCGGCCTCGACGTCGACGACGCGGGCCCCGGCGAGGCCGCCGATGACGATGAGATCGTAGTTGCCCGTCGGCAGCTCCTGACACTCCGTCGGCCCCGCCTCGTAGAGCTCGGCGAGGTTGCCCGGCGCCGCATAGGGGATCTGACACTGCGGCAGATCCGGGCGCGTGGTCACGATGGCGACGGGCGGGACGGTCACGTCGATCTCCGGCGCGAACGTGGTCTTCGACGCAGGCGGCAGCGCAAAGCCGGGCCGTACGGAGGCGATGAAGCGGACGTCCGGGATGCCCACGGATTGCTCGACGAGGTTGCGGGCGCGTTGGGCGATGACGATGGGCAGGAGCCAGGGCACGCCGCTCGCCCCGAGGATCGGGTGCAGGTCGCCCTCCCCATCGCGATTCGCGTCCACGGGGCCGACGAAGAAGCCCCGGCCCTCCGGCGAGGTGTCGAGGGAGAGCCCCGCCGCGGGCAACGTCGCGCTCTCGCGCCGCTCCGGGTCCGAGGGATCGAGGAGCCGGAGGCGGAGCGACGCGAGCTCCCAGTTGGCCTGGTCCGCCGCCGCCGGGTCCGGGTTGAGCGAGAAGGTCGCGGTCGAGGCCATGGCCTGCGCGCCCGCGCCGCGCTCGAAGGCCGGGAGCTCCGAGGCCACGGGCGCCGCCAGGGTCACGGTGATTCCCCGGACCACCTGGCCGTTCGGGCGCTCGCTCGCGTGGTCGAAGGGGATCGGCCGGAAGGTCAGCACCGGCGCCGCCGTCGAGACGAAGGCTCCGCCGGACACGTCGCCGCGCGTGGAGAAGGAGCGCACGCCGAAGCGCGGGTCGAAGTTCTCGTCCGTGTCGTAGAACGCGCGCACCTGGTACGCGACGCCGGGGAGCTGGCCGCTCTCGTCGGCCTCGCCCGAGCCGAGCGCGATGTCCGGCCAGGTGAAGCTCGCGGAACGCGTCACGACGGAGCCCGGAGGCAGCTCGCAATCGCTCGCGTCGAAGAGCTGGTCCCCGTTCACGAAGAGCAGGTTGGCGGCGCTCGGCGCCCCGCCCTCGGGCGGCGGCGGGTTGTCGTTCCGGAAGAGCAGCAGGACGGCGCGCCCGGGAACGCGTCCGTCCACGCAGGGCGGACGCAGCCCCGCGAAGACGACGTCGCCCTCCATGATCCCGGTGGGATCGGGAGCCTGGCCGCCTTCGCTCTCGAAGGTGTCGACGTCGGGGTCGCCGCAGGCCGCGAAGGCGAGCACCAGGGCGAAGAGGGGGAGGAGGCGGTGGCTCATCGCAGCCGGTAGGTGACCCAGCCGCTGAGACGGGTCTGAACGGGTTGACCGAAGGGATGCTCGCGATGCCCTTCGTCGACCAGGTTCTGACCGACGATGGCGAGCTCGAGGCCCGTGCGCGGGACGCGGTAGCCGACACGAGCGTTGAGGACGGTGTACGAGGGCAGCTCGAAGTCGGCGAAGCGCACGCCTCCGGCCGCCGGGTCGAGGATCTGCTCGACCCAGACCTGCGAGCTCACCCAGCTCAGGTCGACGGCGACGTCGAGCCCGAAGGGCGAGCGGTACTGCGCGCCGAGGTTGACCTTATGAGCGCTCGTCCGGTCGTCGAGCTCGCGGCCGCCGAAGTTCTCGTCGGTGCGCGGGCGCGTGTCGTGGATCGAGTAGTTGGCGTAGAGGTCGAGGCCATCGACGGGGAAGACCCGGAGGATGAGCTCCGCGCCGAGCTGCTCGAAGTCCT
>JBCDGX010000098.1:0-12294 GCA_038750805.1 Myxococcota bacterium | reverse complement strand
GTCGCGTAGAGCGGCTCGCGGCCACGGTAGAAGACGAGCGTCTGCTGGCCGACGCTCACGTCGATCCACGTGCCCCCTTCCGGCACCTCGGCCGGAGGCTCCGCGGGCAGCGCGAGGTGAAGCTCCCGCGCCCGAAGCACGCCACCGCGCGCGGCCGTCGCGCAGCCCCGCTCGACCTCGCGGTGCGGCACGACCTCGCGGAGACCGAGGCGCCGCTGCACGGGACCGCTCTTGCGCGCGCGCTCCCCGGCACCGCGGCGCGCGAAGCCGAGGGGAAGCGTCGGCGCCTCGACGCCCGCGAACCCCGCGCCGCGGGCCCGCCGGAGGCTGTCCGCGTCGATCCAAAGCCCCCGCCGCGTCCGCACGAACTGCACGCCCGCGTGTGTCATGGAGCGCCCGACCACCAGCCCGAAGCCTTCGCCGAAGGCCTCGACGTACTGGTCGCTGAAGTAGTCCCGAGGATGCGCGAAGGCCCGGGCTCCGTCGAAGGCGACGAAGGCGTAAGCGTGCGGAAGGAGCCCGCCCTCGCCGTCGGCGGCCCGCATGTCCGGCTGGGCGAGCCCCACGGGCGGCTCGGGCCGGGGCCGCACGCGCTTCGCGCAGACGAAGAGCGGCCCCCGCCGGGTCGGGTCGACGATCTCCCACCACCCGGTCTCGCCCCGCCGGGGCCCGCCGCAGCCCCCGGCCGCCACGCGCCGAACCGGCGCCACCCGCGTCCCCCGCGCGAGCGTCCCCCGCCGCTGGGTCCGCTCTCCGGCGGCGCGAAAGACGGGCGTATCCGGGTCGAGCACCTCGAGGCTGGCGACGGCCGGACGCGCGGGCACGCGAAGCACCCGCTCCTGCGCATCGAGGCGCTGCGTCGCCAACCCGCACATCAGAGCGAGCACCGCCCCGAGGCTGACGAGCATCCGACCGACCGTACCCGAGCGGCCCTGTCGACTCGCGACGTTCACCGTCCGACGCTGCTCCTCCGTCTCACCAGGCGGACCATAGCGCCGTCCGCGCAACGGCACTGCCGAATGGAGCAAGCGGTGCAGTGAGCGGGAGATGGTCGTCGAGACCTCAGGGCGTCCGAGACCTCAGGGCGTCCGAGGAATTTCCAGACGCTCCACCAGCGTCATGCCGCTGCCGCCTACTGCGATACGCGGGCTGCAGGACGCAGGGTCGTCGTCAGTGCACCGGTAGAGGCCGACGTCGTAGGTTCCCTCAAGCAGCGGCACCGAGAAGCTACCGTCCGCGGCCACTTCATCCACCATGGAGAAGCGTGCGTAGTCGCTCCGAACGGTCAGAAAGAGAGGACCGCGTCCGCGCAAGAACCGCGACCCCGGGTCCGGCGGGTCCTCGGAGCTTCCGGACGAGGTACGCAGCCTCCCCTCGAGGACGCCCGCGCGAAGGTCGAAGCTCCGGGTGACGCCCTCACCCGGCCGGAGGTCAAGGGTCTCGAGGGCAACGGCCCCGGGCGACCCGGCGAGCCCCTCTCGAGGCATACGCACGAAGTAGAGCGTGTATCTCCCCGAGAGGACTCGGCCCGACGCCCGCATCTCGCCCGATCCCGGGAACTCGAGACGTTGTGGTGGTGTGACGGCATCGAGCTCGACGGGCCACAGGCCGAGGACGCCTCGCGCGAGCGTCGGGTCGTCCTCTGGAATCGGAGCGCCGTTCTCCGTGAGGCTCACGGTCAAGCGGGTCATGGCGAAGTCGACCGGCGAGGCCCCCTCGCCAGGCGCCGGAATCACGACCGAGGAGCTTGCGCGGATGTCGTAGCCCTCGCGGTAAGCGAACCGCTGAATCCTGCGGTCGGCCATGAAGGTGACGAGATATGGCTGAGGGGCCATCACGTCGGCTTCGAAGAAGCCCGAGGCGTCGAGCGGCGCGCTGGCGACCGAGGCGTTCGCGCGGGCATCGCCCGGCGGCGGGGAGGGGTTGTACAGAACCACGCGCGGGTCGTCCCAGCGGTCCGGGATCCCTTCGCCTCCGAACGTCAACTGGCCGCGGATGCGCGTCCGCCGGGCCTGAATGTCCATCGTCGACGTGGCTCGGACCGGCGCGCCCGAGAGGTGCCCCAGGTCTCCGCTCACCCGAAATCCCGTGCGGTAGCTGCCGTCGACGAGCTGCGCCTCGAAGCGCCCCGTCGCCGGGTCGACCGGGAACTCCCATTGGTGCCGCCGGTCACGGAACACGGCATGAGCGTAGTCCCTCCTCAGGGCATCGCCGTCCACGCGGACCGTGCCCTCGACGGCGATCGCCTGGACTGAGAAGTCGGCCGCTCGGTCGCCGCCGACGCGCAGCATGCCAAGCTCCGCCGAGCCCCCGAAGCCCTCCCCGCCGAGACGCGCGTGAACCCGGTAGTCGCCGTTAGGCAAGAGCACCGTCCCGCTGCCCGCTCCGGCTGCTCCGATCGGCCAAAGAAGGCCTGGGGATTCGAAGTAGATCTCGACGAACTCGGGCGGAACCGTCCCCTCGACGAGAACGGTCCAGTCGACCACGGAAAGGTCCCAGTCCAGCACCGCCTCGCCAGACGCCGCGACACGCAAGCGCCCCTCCCGCCGTGCAGAAGGCAGTCGCCCGTCCGTGGCGTCCGCCGAATCGAGGAAGTACCGAACGTCGTACGACCCGGGCGCCAGGCGGACCGTGGTCTGGCCCTCACGGAGATCGATGTAGCGCGTCGAATGAGGTGGCTGCGTCCCGTGAAGGGAGAGGGAAGGAGCCTGGAAGCCTCGTGCTAGAGGCACCTGATCCGGCCAAGGCCGGCCATTGACGGTCCAGCGCAGCACGACCGGCACGCCCACGTCGTCGTCGGTGTCTGGCGCCTCGAAGACGATCGGGTCGGCGGAACCGGTCGGCGACCCGCACGTCCCGAAGCCGAGGGGATGCGTGGGGTCCTCGCGGCACACGAAGCCGGCGGGGCAGCGACCGGGCTGTGCGCCGTAGGGATTGCCGGAAGCCACTCGAAGCACACGCTCTCGCAGTCCGCCAGGGCTCCCTCTACACCCAGATCCAAGGGCGCCTCTTCGCCAGCACTTCGAAAGCAGCCCGTGGCGAGAAGCGCGGCGGCCACTGCAAGCGGGAGTTTGACGGATTGAACGGCCACGACTCGATTTCTCCTCGGGAAGGCTGAGGGGTCGCGCCGCGTATTGCAACGATCGGTATGTGTCTCGGCTGCGCCCGCGTCTCGAAACGAGCCATCCCCCCTTGGCGGCCCTAGACGGCCTTGCATACGGCCTGGCGGACCCTTCCTCGGGATGGGACGCTGCCCGTGGCCCGGACGATGCCCAGCTTCGACATCCCGCTCTACGGCAACCTCGCGCTCTGCCTCATTCTCGCGAGCGCGGCCTACACCTTCGCGATGGCCCTCGGGGCCACGCGGGGGCGGCCGCAGCTTCTTCAGGCCGCCCGCTCGGGCACCTTCGCGACCGTCGCCTTCATCTGCGTCGGCGTCGCGATCCTGGCCTACGCCTTCCAGACCCACGACTTCCGCATCCGCTACGTCGCTCGCTACAGCGACCGATCGATGCCCTGGTACTACCTGATCGCCTCGCTCTGGGGCGGTCAGGACGGGTCCTTGCTCTGGTGGACCTTCCTCCTCGGCGGCTACACGGCGGCGGTCACCCGCTGGATGCGCGGCCGGCTCACGGAGCTCCAGCCCTGGGTCATCGCGACGCTGATGAGTATCATTGGCTTCTTCGTCATCCTCCAGCTCTTCGCGGCCAACGCCTTTTCGACCTACGTCGCGGCCGCGCCCGCCGACGGCGAGGGCCTCAACCCGCTCCTCCAGAACTACTGGATGACCATCCATCCGCCGTCGCTCTACATGGGCTTCGTCGGCTGGTCCGTGCCCTTCGCCTTCGTCATCGCCGCGCTCTGCACCGGCCGCATGCACGACGAGTGGGTCAAGGCCGCGCGCCCCTGGGCGATGATCGCCTGGACCTTCCTCTCCCTCGGCCTCCTCCTCGGCTGCGTCTGGTCGTACGAGGAGCTCGGCTGGGGCGGCTACTGGGCCTGGGACCCCGTCGAGAACGCGAGCTTCATGCCCTGGCTCGTCGGCACCGCGTACCTCCACAGCGCCATGGTCCAGGAGCGCTACGGGATGCTGAAGGTCTGGAACGTCTTCCTGATGATCCTGACCTTCTTCATGACGATCTTCGGGACGATGCTGACGCGCTCGGGGCTCATCGCGAGCGTGCACGCCTTCGCGAAGACGGACATCGGCGGCTACTTCCTCGTGTACCTGGCGATCATCGCCGCCGTGAGCGTCGGCCTCGTCGTCTGGCGCCTGCCCAAGCTCAAGGCCGACCACCGCATCGAGGCGCTCCTGAGCCGGGAGTTCTTCTTCCTGCTCAACAACTGGGTGCTCCTCGTCATCATGGTCGCCGTCCTCTATGCGACGACCTATCCGCTCCTGAGCGAGTGGTGGACCGGCGAGACCGTCACGGTCGGCGAGCGCTGGTACAACCACCACATCGCGCCGCTCGGCATCCTGCTGCTCTTTTTGACGGGCGCCGGACCGCTGATCAGCTGGCGCAAGGCGACCGGCAAGAACCTCGCGAAGGCCTTCCGCGTTCCCCTCCTGAGCGCGGCCCTCTCCCTCGGCCTCTACCTCGCCCTGGCCGGCCCGCTCGGCTACGCGATCGTCGTCGAGGTCGACCCGATCAGCCGGAGCTTCGACAAGGAGGTCCTGGCGTGGATGCACCAGTTCTCGCCGCTCCTGACCATCGCGATGGTGGCCTTCGTGGTCAGCTCCATCGCCCAGGAGTACGTGCGCGGCGTCCGCGTCCGCATGCGGAGCAAGAAGGAGGACGCCTTCACGGCGCTCTTCCGCCTCGTGAGCCGCGCGCGTCGGCGCTACGGCGGGTACCTCGTGCACGTGGGCCTCGCGCTCATGTACTTCGGCTTCGCCGGCGCGATGTTCGACGAGACGCACGAGGCGGCGCTCCCGGTCGGTGAGGCCATGGACGTCGGGGGCGGCACGGAGGTGCGCTACGACGGCCCGCGCCAGCTCACGGACCCGAACAAGCAGATGCTCTTCGCGGACCTGACGGTGCTCCAGGACGGCGACGCCGTCGGCACCGGCTCGCCGGCGAAGTTCATCTACCGGACCGCGCCGGAGATGCCGACGACCGAGGTCTCCATCCGGAGCCGCCTCGACCGGGACGTGTACATGATCATGAGCACCGTCGACCCGGAGACGCAGCGCGGCACCTTCCGCGTGGTCGTCCGCCCCCTCGTGCTCTGGATCTGGCTGGGTGGCGCGCTCCTCCTGCTCGGGGCGCTCATCTCCATGTGGCCGAAGGCGAGCGACCTCATCCAGCGCCGGGAAGAGGACAAGCGCCGCAAGCCCAAGCGCGCCGTCGCCGCCGCCATCGCGCTCCTCGCCGTGCTCGCGCCGGCGGCGGCCGAAGCCCAGGACTCGAGCTCGCTCCACGCGGGCACGGTCGAGATCCACGACCCGGAGGAGCGGCACCTCTTCGGCCAGCTCCTCTGCCAGTGCGGCGATTGCCAGCGTCTGCCCCTCGACACCTGCGCCTGCAGCTGGGCCGAGGACAAGCGCGCGGAGCTTCGCGAGCAGCTCGCCGTGGGCCAGGACCCCTACGACATCATCGACCAGTTCCGCGGTCAGTACGGCGCGGCGGCCATCGCCGTGCCCGGCGGGCGCGGCGTCGACGAAACGCTCTGGGTGATTCCGCTGGTCGCCTTTCTCCTCTTCGGCGGCCTCGTCGTGGTCGTCGGGCGCCGCTGGCGCGCCAAGGGCTCGGGCACGGAGAAACCCCGCGCAGCGTCGGCCCCCGAGAACACGGACTACGACGCGGCGCTCGAGGACGAGCTCGCCCGGCTGGAGGACCTCTGATGCTCACGCTTCCGTGGATCTTCGCGGCGCTCGCGGCCGGCGCGCTCTTCGTGGCCCTCTTCCAGCTCTGGGAGAGCTTCCGCGCGGCCTTCGGGACGCCGGAGGAGGCCGAGCTTCAGGCCAACGTCGAGGCCGAGTCCCGGCGTCTGCTCCTCGAGCGGAAGGCCGCCATCCTGGAGAACCTCCGGGACCTCCGCTTCGACCACGACGCGGGCCGTATCGGCGACGACGACTTCGCGCACCTCGAGACCAAGCTCCGCGGCGAGGCCAAGGAGGTGCTTCGCCTCCTCGACGCCGACGTCGAGCCCTACCGGGAGGCCGCCGAAGCGCTCGTCGCCGCGCGGCTGAAGGACGCGAAGGTCGAGGCGCCCTACCGCTCGCCGGCCAACCCGGGCGAGGAGCGGGAGGCGCGGGGCGCCCCCGAGAGCGAACCGGAGAGCGGCGCGCCGGGCCTGGCCGAGACCCGCAAGGAGTGCCCGAGCTGCGGCACGGCCAACGAGCTCGACGCCGCCTTCTGCAAGAGCTGCGGCCACGCCTTCGAGGCCGCGGCCGAGGCTGGGGAGGACGCCCGATGAAGACCCTCCGCATGCTCTCCGCGGGCGCCGTGCTCGCCCTCGCGCTTCCGGCCGGCGCCCAGCCGCCCCCCGGGGCCCTCGCCGGTCCGCGGGACGTGCTCGAGACGACCCGCCAGGCCGCCGACGCGGCCGAGACGGCCAGCCAATCCGATCCCCCCGTGGGGCGCGACGAGGCGCGGGACGCCGCCCGGCAGGCTGCGGAGGCCGCGCGCCAGGCCGAGGTCGCCGCCCGGGCCCGGCGCGCCATGGGGCAGGGCCCGCAGCTCTCCGTGAGCGAGGCCGACGCCGAGGTCCCGCCGGGCACCATCGCGGTACGCATCATCGGCCCCGGCGGGCAGCCCATCGCGGGGCAGCCCGTGCGCGTCGGCATCATGCAGAGCGGCGGCGCCCGCGACGCCGAGAACGGGACGACCGGACCCGAGGGCGTCGCGTTCTTCGAGCAGCTCCCGACGGGGGGCGACCAGGCCTACCGCGTCAGCATCTTCCACATGGGCGCGACCTACGGCGCGACACCCTTCCGCCTCGAGGCGGACCGCGGCCAGCGCGTGCAGATCGTGCGCCTGCCCACCACCCGGAACACCGAGAACGTCGTCCAGATGATCGGGCAGACCATGCTCGAATACCGCGACGGACGGGTGAACGTGACCATGCAGTCCCAGCTCGCGAACGTCGGCGAGGAGACCATCGTGTTCGGAGAGGGCCTCCAGTACGATCTGCCGGACGGGTTCACGGCCTTCCAGTCCCAGCGCGGGATGAGTGACCAGACCCTCGTGCCGAATGACGAGGGCTTCGAGCTCAAGGGCTCGCTCCCGCCAGGGCGCGCGACGCTCCTCTGGTCCTTCGACGTTCCCCTCGAGGGGCGGGACGTGCTGCTCTCGCACCGCATGCCCTTCCCGAAGACCTTCCGCTACCGCGTGATGAGCGACGCCTCGCCGGACATGTCGCTCCGCGTCGAGGGCTTCCCGGCCCCGGAGGCCCATCGCGACCAGGGCCGCTCGATCCTCTGGACCGCCGTCGAGCGCTCCCCGCAGGAGGCACCCCTCGACCGGCTCACGGTGCGCGTGACCGGCATCCCGGGCCCGGGGCCGCTGCGGTGGATCGCGGTGGGCGCGGCGCTGATGCTCATGTTCCTCGGCCTCCTCCTCGCGACCCGGGGTGGGGACCGTGCGGCGTCCCTCGCCAAGGCCCGGGAGCTTCGGAAGGACCAGCTCCTCGACGAAGCCGCCGAGCTCGAGGCCCTCTTCGCCAAGCAGGAGGTCGGCCCGCGCTACCGCCAGCGCCAGATGGACGCGATCGTGGCCGAGCTGGCCTCATTGATGCGCCTGGACGACGCGGCGAAGGCCGGGGGCGGCGAGAAGCGCGGCGGAAAGCAGCCCGCGTAGCGGGCCGACGGCGTCCGAGCGGCCTGGCGTACGTCCCAGCGGTGGACACGCGCTTCGGGCCGGCCGGGACAGCACGTCTGCGGGGGAAGCTGGCCTTCCGGGTCGGCCGACGGTCCGTGCGCCCTCCGCATCTCGCCTTCCGGGTCACCCGAAACGCCGTGGGCGACCTGCATCTCGCCTTCCGGGTCACCCGGAAGCCCGTGGGCGACCTGCAACACCCCTTCCGGGTCACCCGGAAGCCCTTGGGCAATCTGCAACACCCCTTCCGGGTCACCCGGAAGCCCTTGGGCAATCTGCATCTCGCCTTCCGGGTCACCCGGAACGCCGTGGGCAATCTGCAACACCCCTTCCGGGTCACCCGGAAGCCCGAGGGCAATCTGCACCTCGCCTTCCGGGTCACCCGGAAGCCCTTGGGCAATCTGCAACAGGCCTTCCGGGTCATCCGGAACGCCGTGGGGGACCGGAAAGAGCCGTCGGGCCCGGCCGTGCGTCCGCTCGGAGCGGAAACGCCCGGGCCATTGCGGCGGAGCGGAGCCGACACGATGCTGAGGGCCGTGCGCACCCCCGCCTTCTCGACGTTCGTCCTCCTCGTTTGCGCCGCGTGCGGCACGGAGGACCCGCTCCCCGGGGACCTCGGCATGGATGGGGGCGACACGGACCTCGGAACCACGGACGCCGGCCTCCCGGACGGGGGCATGGACGCCGAGGTCGACGCCGGCGACGGCGGGACCGGCCCCGCGCGGGCGATCTGGACGCTGCCCCGCACGCCGAGCGTCGCCGGCGAGCCCGGCTACTTCGACCACCCCTGGCCGAGCGACTTCCGTGTCGTGGACGGCGCCCTGGACCTCGCCGGCTTCCCGAACCCGCGCCGCGTGGGGCTCCTGGACGACGTGCTCGCGACCACTGCGGAGACCGTCACGGGCTGGAGCGTCGCGGCGCCGATCTACTTTCGCTTCGGCGCGCCCATCGACCAGCGGAACCTCCCGGAGACGCCGGGCGACGCGCAGACGCCCGGCGCGGTCGTGCAGCTCATCGACGTCGACCCGGAGAGCCCGGACCGGGGCACGAGCCAGCCCCTCGCCTGGCACTTCTGGGAGCCCGAGACAAACCACTGGCCGGGCAACACGCTCGCCGTGCGGCCGGTGCACGGCCTCCTCCTACGGCCGGCAACGACCTACGCCGCGGTCGTCACCACGGGGCTCTTCGCGGCCGACGGCCGCGCCTTCGTCCCGGACGATGACCTCGAGGCCATCCTCGCGACGGGCGGGGACGCGGCCATCACGGCGGCCCGGGAGCAGCTCGCGCCGCACCTGGCGATCCTCGAGGCGTCGGTCCCCCGCGAGGACATCCTCAGCCTCGCCGTCTTCACGACGCAGGACCCGACGCGCGAGATGGAGCAGCTCCGGGACTGGCTCATGGAGCAGCCCACGCCCGCGCCCGTGGAGGCGGAGTGGGACAACGTCCGCACCGGCGACTCCTACACACTCTTCCGTGGCGCCTACGAGACGCCCATCGTTCAGGACGGGGAGATCCCCTACACGAGCCGCGGCGGGGCGATCCGCCTGGATGAAGTCGGCGCGCCGGCGACCGTTCAGACCACGCAGGTGCGCGTGTCGATGACCATCCCGATCACCGAGGCCCCGCCCGAGGGCTATCCGGTGGTGCTCTACGCGCACGGCACCGGCGGCGATTGGGAGACCTATTTCCGGAACCGCATCGGCCCGGATCTGGCCGACCTCGGCATCGCAAGCGTGGGCGTCGACCAGATCCACCACGGCGAGCGGAACCCGACGGAAACGGACCCGGCGCTCCTCTTCTTCAACGTCGCGAACCCCATCGCGCTCCGCGACAACATCCGGCAATCGGGTCTCGACCTCATCCAGCAAGCCCGCTTCGTCCGCCAGGCGAGCCCCGACGCTCCGGCGGAGGGCCTCGAGATCCCCTTCGTGGTCGCAGAGCGCACCATCCAGCTCGACCCGAACAACGTGATGCTCTTCGGGCACTCGCAGGGCGGGCAGAACGGGCCCCTCGCGCTCGCCATGGACGACCAGCTTCGGGGCGCGCTCCTGAGCGGCGCCGGCGGGCATCTGCCCATCGCGCTCGTGGACAAGACCCTGCCCTTCGACATCCCGACCATCGTGTCCGGGTTGCTCCGGGTCGACGGGACCGAAGAGCACCTCGTCGTCGAGCATCCCGTGCTCGCCGTGCTCCAGACCTTCGTCGACGCAGCCGATCCGCTGAGCTTCGCGCCCTTCTTCTTCGAGGCACCGCGGGAGGGCTTCGCGCCGAAGAGCGTCTTCATGACCGAGGGCATCACGGACCCCTTCACGCCGCCGGACTCCATCGAGGCGCTGGCCGCAGCGGCGCGCATCCCGCTCCTCGGCGACGAGCGGGCCACGCCGGAGGGGCTCGAGGTGCTCGGCCTGGTCTCCGGGCCGGGGACGGCGCGGGACAACGTCGCCGGCGGCACCGCGACCGGCGGGCTCGTGCAGTACGGGCCGGCCATGAGCGGCGGGACGAACCGGGACCATTTCGTGGTCTTCGACGAGGCGCGGGAGGCGGCGCTCGCCTTTCTCGCGAGCCTCGCGGCGGGGACACCGGCCATCCAACCGGAGCTTCGGTGAGCCGACCCCTCGACGCCGACGGTGACCTCGCGGGCGAGGCCCTCGAGGCGGAGGTCCGCCGGCTCGCGGCCAAGCTCCTCTCCCCGAAGCGCGTGGCGACGCTCAGCGTGCGCGAGCGCGGCGAGGTTCTCCGGGCGCGCCTCGAAGAGGTCATCGACGACGCCGACGACCGGCACGCCACCTGGCGCATCGCCCGGAAGGCGACCTTCTGGGCCGGCCCGCCCGGCTGGGTGCGCCTGGTCGAGGACGGCGCCGCGAGCGACGACCTGCCGCTCGCGCCCGTGCCGCTCCCCGAGAGCTACCGCGAAGGCCGCGCCATCGACCGGCTCCCCGACGGTCTCGCCGAGCAGGTCAAAGAGGAGCTCACCGTCTGGACGCGCGAGAGCGGCGGCGTGGAGCCCAAGCACCGCGTCACGCTCTGGCGCGAAGACGTCGTGCTTGCCGTCGCCTCGCCCTTCCACCTGTGGATCGGCCTCCGGAGCCGGCATCCGCTCCTGGTGCTCCGCGAGCGGACGAGGCGGCAGATCGCGAACGGCGCCGCGGTGACCGTGCTCGCTGGCCTCGGCGCGGGTGGCTTCGGCCTCGTCGTCGCCCCCTGGCTCGCCGCGGGAGCCTTCGCCTTCGGCGCCGGCGTGGCCGGCTCGCAGGTCGCCGAGCAGCTCCGCAAGCGCTACCGGCCCGTCTGGAGCTGGCAGCGCGGCGACGGGCTCGCGACGGAGCCGCCGGCCTAACGGGCGCTCGTCATCCTGGCCGGCTCGCTTCACCGCGCTTCGAGGCCCCGCACCGCAGGCGACGGCCCCGGCATCTCGCTTGTACGGGCTCTACGCTTCGCAACGTTTCGCCACCCTTTGCTCGTGGAGTCCAGGGCAGCTCCAGCTCACGTTCGCCAACGAGGTGATGCGCATGAGCAATGCGGTGCGACGAACGGCCCTCCTGGCCATGGCCCTCCTTCTCGGGGTCGGTTGCCGGGACCGAACCGAGGCGCCGGAGGGCGGCCAGGCCAACACCGGCGGTGAGCGCGACCGCGACGCGATGGCCGAGGGCCCGATTCCGCTCAGCCCGGCGCTCTGCGACGACCCGAGCCGCATGCGAGAGCTGAGACGCTCGCTCCGGGGAGGTGACGAGGCGCCGGGCTACGGCGAGGTGGACCCGGAGACGGTGCGACGGATGCTGGCCGCGCCGACCGAGGGACCCTTCTACATGGTGAACCTCATCAAGTACCGCGAGCGGGCGGTGTACCCGGATGGCCGTGCGACGGACCTCAGCGGGCGCGAGGCAAACGCGCTATACGCACCGACCGAGTTCCTGGCCGCAATCGGCGCACGGGTGGTCTTCACCGCCGCCGTCGATGAGCAGATTGAAGGGGAGAGCCCTCTCTGGGACGACGTCGCTATCGTCGAGTACCCCTGTCCGCTGGCGTTCTTCGCGATGAGCGCCAACCCAGGCTTCAAGGACCGCCTCATCCACAAGCAAGCAGGCCTCGAGACCACCCTCGTCCTCTTCACGAAGCTCGAGCCCGCCCCGCCGGGAGGCGCCCCGGAGCCCTCCGCGGGCACGCACCCGTACGCCGCGGAGAGCCCGACCTCCGTAGCGATGCACGTGATGCGCTTCCGCGACGTCGCCCGGTACGACGACGGCACGAACGAGCCCCGGCGGAGCGGGCGCGAGGCCTGGGAGATCCATCAGGCGAGCGGCGTGAGCGCGTCGAGGGGCCCCGGCGTCCACACGACGCACACCTTCGCCGTGCAGGGGACGTTGATCGGCGACGGTCGTGAGTGGGACGAAGTCCGGCTCCTCCGCACGCTGGGTCGGGCGGGGTCTCCGGCACTCGCCAACGACGCGACCCGCCAGGCCAGCGAAAGGCACCG
>JBCDGX010000097.1:0-12412 GCA_038750805.1 Myxococcota bacterium | reverse complement strand
GGGTGGGGGGGGCCCCCCCCCCCCCGCCGGAGCGCGTCGCGGAGCTTCTCGCCTGCGTCGGCCTCGACGAGTGCCTCCCCCTCCGGACCCGTGAAACGAATGCGGGGCATGGAGCGGCCCTAGGGTCGGCCGAGGACCATGTCCCAGAACACGGAAAGCGTGTCGTCGTCCCGCCCGCGGTCGTTCAGGTAGCCGACGTGCGCCTCGGGGCCGGCGCCCTCGTCGAGGGTGATCGCCCAGAGCGGCCGGATGTCGTTCGGGAGCAGCGAGTAGCGCACGTCGCCGACGCGCTCCGGATGCCGCGGATCGACGGCGAGGTAGCCGTCGCTGAACCAGCGAAAGCGCTCGACGTCGCGGGCCTGCTGGCTCGCCGCATCGAGCCAGGGGAAGTCGCGCGGAACCTCGAGCTTGGGCACCGAGTCGCCCTCGTAGACCCTGGTGTCCCCGAAGAGCCCGAGGCGGATGGCGTCCACGTGGTAGCGCCCCCCGGCCTCGTAGATCGACTTCCAGAGGAAGAGGTTGCCGAAGCTCGGCTTGGCCTCGAGGCGCGTGGGCACGTGCCCCCGATCCTCGGCGAGCGCGCGGGCATGCCCTGCCGCGCGATCGCGGGCGACGACGCCGAGGAGCAGGTAGGCGACGACCCAGACCATCCCGGCGATCGCGAACGTGCGGCGCCCCCGGCGCCGGGCCAGCACCACCAGGACGAGCAGCGGCACGGTGACGAGCGGGTCGATGATCGACACGTTGTTCCAGGCGATGCGGGCGTCGCTGAAGGGCCAGAGGAGCATCGTCCCGTAGCTCGTGCAGGCGTCGAGGAGCGCGTGCGTCGCGTAGCCGAGGAAGGAGAACCCGTACGTCGTCCGGGGCGTCCAGCCCCAGCGCCGCCCGACGACGAGGTGGAAGACGAGCGCGCAGATCGCGGCGCCGATGGGCACGAAGGCCAGCGAGTGGGTGAACTGGCGGTGGTACTCGAGGAAGAGGAGCGGGTCCTCGGAGGAGCGAATGAGCACGTCGAGGTCCGGCGCCATGCCCGCGAGCGCGCCGCAGAATGTCGCCTGCGCCATGCGTGCCGGGGTCGCCGCGCTCTGGGGAAGCGCGGCGCCGAGGGTCCCCTGGGTGAGCGGATCCATCCGGGCGACCTAGCAGCGAGAGCGGCCCCGCGCTCCCCTGGAGCTCGGGCGTCGGGGCTCCGGGCGAGGGAGCCTCGCCCGCGCGAGCTCGTACCGTCCTCGGCCGCTCACGCCCAGTCCGCGGGATCGTAGGCCTCGAGCGCACGAACGACGGCGCTCTCGTCGTCCGTGAGCGTGAGGAGCTTCCCGTAGTCGTGGTCCCGCGCCACGTGCTCGAGGAGCGGCCAGACCGGGCGCGTGCGCGTCCAATGCTCCGTGCCGAAGAAGACCATGGGCGCCGGTGGACCGAACGTCCGATAGTGATTCTGGGCGGCGTCCTGGAAGATCTCCTGGGTCGTGCCGGCGCTGCCCGGCGAGAACACGACGCCGTGGCGTGCGATGGCGAGCAGCCCCTCCTCGCGCACGCTGTTGGCGAAGTACTTGGCGATGTGCGTGGCGAAGGCCGCGGGCGGCTCGTGCCCGTAATGCCAGGTGGGGATGCCGATGCTCGCGTAGCGGGCCGTGGGAAGGGGAAAGGCCGCACGCACCCTCATGGCGCGGTGGAGCCAGTCGGCGTCGAGGTACTCCTTGCCGGGCTTGCCGCCGGCCGGACGCGGAGCGAGCAACGCGAGGGCCTGCCCGAGCGCGTCGTCGTCGAAGTGCGCGAGGTAGGCGCCCAGGTGCGTGGCCTCCATGGCGCCGGGCCCGCCGCCGGAGACCATCAAGAAGCCCGAGCGGGTCAGGGCCCGGGCGATGCGCGCCACCGCCGCGTACATCGCGTTGCGCCGCTCCATCGCGTGCCCGCCCATGATCGCCACGACCTTCTCGCCGGCGATGCGCTCCTCGAGGGCGTCCGTGATGCTGTGGTCGTGGAGGCGCCGGGCGAGCGTGACCTCGATGCTCTCGGCGTTCGGCTTCCCGGCGTCGCGGTACTCCAGATAGACGCGATGATCGTGCGTCTTCACGTGGGCCTCGGGGTCCGCGAGGTCGAACTCACCGAAGAGCTCCTCGGGCGTGTAGAGCGCCGCGCGATGCGCCGGGAAGAGGAAGCCGCCCACGTTCGGAAGCACCACGGCGCCCGAGGACGCGAGGTGCCCGGCGAGGGCCTCGCTCATGGTGCAGCCGAGGAAGAGCGAGCCCCGAAAGGACTCGCGGGCCAGCTGCGCGGCGTGCGGACGGAGGTCCTGCGCCTGCACGGCGACGGGATCCCGCGGGTCTTCGGCGAGCCAGGCTTCGAGGGCTTCGGGCGTCTCGACTTCACGCATCGCGGCGAAGGGTGCCTGGAAGTTCGCAAGGAAGGTCAAGCGGGGCGCGGCCGAAGCCCGTAGACCCATGCCCATGAAGTCCGAGACGCGGCAGAGCTACGAGGAAGCCGTGCGCGGCACCGTCGCGCGCATCGCCCGAAGCCTCGACGACGCGCTCGACCTCCGAGCGCTCGCGAAGGCCGCGGCGCTCTCTCCCTTCCACTTCCACCGCATCTTCCGCGGCATGGTGGGGGAGACGCCCCTCGAGCTGCACCGGCGCCTCCGCCTCGAGCGGGCCGCCCATGCCCTCGCCGTCGGGGAGCACCCCGTGACCCGCATCGCCCTGGGGGCGGGCTACGAGACGCACGAGTCGTTCACGCGCGCGTTCCGCCGGCGCTTCGGACGCACGCCCTCGGTCTTCCGGGAGCGCGCGCGCGGCATCGACGCGGAGGAGTGCCTCCTCGTGGCGCGCCTGCCCTCGCGGAGCGGCATCCACTTTCGGCCGGACGGTGCCATCGCCGGCCTGCGCTTCCCGCGCGAAGGAGAGAGCATGCACGTCGACATCGAGACCCTGGACACGATGCGCGTCGCCGCGGTGCGGCACGTGGGTCCCTACCACCGCATCGCGGAGGCCTTCGCGGCGCTTCATGGCCACGCCGGCCCCGCCGGGCTCTACGGGCCGGAGAGCGCGATGGTCGCCCTCTACTACGACGACCCGGAGGCGACGCCGGCGACGGAGCTCCGCTCGGACGCGGGCCTCGTAGTGCGCGCCGACGCCGCGCTCCCCGAGGGTCTTCGCGAGGTCCACATCCCCGCCGGCCGCTACGCCCTGGGGCTGCACGTCGGGCCCTACGCGGGGCTCGGGGACGCCTGGGAGACGCTGATGGGTCAGTGGCTCCCGGCGAGCGGCGAGCGTTTGGCGGTCACGGCGACGACCTTCGAGCGCTACCTGAACGACCCGAGCCAGACCCCGGAAGCCGAGCTTCGGACGCAGCTCTGCCTGGGCCTCGACTAGCCCCCATCAGCGCGCGCAGCGTTCGTAGAGGGCCCGAACCGTGCGGAGGTTCCGCAGCGTGACGGGCACGCCGAGGCAGCGCTCGAGGGCCGCGCTCGTAAGCTTCGTGCGCGCCATGCCGCTCGGGGCGTGCAGGTAGAGCGCCGCGGCGCCGAGCGTCAGCTCCTCGTCCCCGCGGGGGAGCGCCGCGAGGGCCTCGCGGGCGCCGATCGCCGGCGAGCCGCCGAGGAAGCCGACGTGTGCCCGGCTTGGCTCGGCGTCCGCGTAGGGGTTGGCGTCGGCGACGCTCCGGAAGGCCTCGGCCGTGAGCACCACGACGGGAACGTCGGCGTGGCCGAAGCGCGCGCCGATGGCGGTCTGGAGCGTCGCCGCGGCCGGGGCCTCCGCGGCCCGAAAGACCAGGTTCCCGCTCGCGACGTAGCTCGTCACGTCCTCGAGCCCGAGCTCCCCGAAGAGGCCCCGGAGCTCCTTCATCGGGATGCGCCGGGCGCCCCCCACGTTGATGCCTCGGAGCAGCGCGACGTAGCGATGCATTCAGAAACGATCGGGCCGGAGGACGCCCACGTCGCTGACGAAGGCCACACCAGGAAGCTCGTCGAACATCACGTCGAGGTCCTCGAGGATCTCGGCGGCCTTCGCCTCGTCCACGACGGCGAGAACGAGCACGCGATTCGCCGCGTTGGTGAGCCGGGACGGCCGCCAGGCCCCGCGCGAGCCCTTCCCTTCGAGCGCCGGGAGCACCGTGTAGCCGCGTACGCCGTGGGCCTCGAGCACGCGGAGATAGCGTTCGAGGTGCGGGCGGTCGATGACCAGCTCGATCTTCTTTCGCGCGTGGAGCGAGAGCGACATGACGACTCCGTGGGGACCGAGGTGAGGGCCTAGGCCCCGCCGAGCACTCGTTCAGCGAGCTCCGCGTAGAGGGGGATGCCGACGGTGAGGTTGAAGGGGAAGGTGATCCCGAGCGAGAGCCCGAGAGAGTACGCCGGGTTCGCCTTGGGGAGGGCGATGCGCATGGCCGCCGGCACGGCGATGTAGGACGCGCTCCCGCAGAGCGTGACGAAGAGCGTCCCGGTGCCCACGTCGAGGCCCGCCAGGGCGGCGAGGCCCAGGCCGATGAGCCCGCCGACGAGCGGCATCACGAGGCCGAAGGTCACGAGGCGCGGGCTCATCTCGCTCGCGTCCCGGAGGCGCTGCGCGGCGGTCACGCCCATGTCGAGGAGGAAGAGGCAGAGCACGCCCTTGAAGGGCGAGACGATGAAGGGCTCGAGGCTCCGGAAGCCCTCGTCGCCGGTCAGCGCACCGATCGCCAGGCTCCCGAGGAGGAGCACGACGCTGCCGTTCAAGAAGACCTCCCGGAGCAGCTCCTTGCCGACCGGGGAGCCGCCGTGGCGCCGCGCGCGCTTGGGCTGGTCGCGGCGCGCGAGCACGAGGCCCGCGATGATCGCGGGCGTCTCCATGAGCGCGACGATGGCCACGATGAAGCCCTCGTAGCCGACGCCGAGGCGCGCGACGTGGTCGGTCGCCGCGACGAAGGTGACCACGCTGATCGACCCGTAGTGGGCCGCCACGGACGCCGCGTCGACGACGCCGAGCTGCGTCACCTTCCGGAGCGCTCCGTAGGCCAGGACGGGGATCCCGAAGCCCGCGACGAGACCCGCCACGACGGTCTTGAGGAGCATGGGGTCGAGCCCCGCGTGCCCCATCTCGACGCCGCCCTTGAAGCCGATGGCGAGCATCAAGTAGAGCGAGAGCCCCTTCGCGACCTGCTCGGGCACCGCGAGGCTCGAGCGCCCGAGCCCCGCCCCGAAGCCGAGGGCGAAGAACAGGACGACGGGCGAGAGGAGCGTGGCGAGGGCCGCGTCGAGGTCCATCGAGCGCGTCCTGTGGCCGCCATTCACCCTCGGCAAGGCCGACGATTGACCGCACGTACGAAGAAAATTCCGGTGCTTTAGCTCGGCCACCCGGCCCGAGGCCGCGCCTACGGGGTGGCCTCGCCCTCGAGGGCCCGGAGAGCCTCCTCGGCAGCCTCGCGGTAGCAGCCGTGGCAGTCGCGGAGGTTGAGGGCCCCGCAGCCGCGGGTTCGCGCGCCGGTGATGCGCCGAAGGGCGGGACGGGCCCGGGCGTCGCCGGCCTCGCCGATGGCACGGAGCGCGCTTCGATGCTCGGTGCAGCCCTCGGCGGTTTCGAGCGCGACGACGGCGCGCAGCCACTCCGGGAGGTCGCCGGTGGCCGCGAGGCGCTCGGCGGCCTCCTTCCGCGCGCGCGCCGAACCCTCGAGCAGGACGGCGACGTCGGCGCTCCCGGCGTCCGAGGGGCTCTCCGTGGTGGGCATCTCCGCGGTCTCCGGCGTCTCGGGCACGCCGCGACCGACGAAGCCGAGGGCGATGCCCACCGCGAAGGCGGCGGCGGCCAGGACGAGGAGGCGCCCCCTGGCCGCGGGCTGCCGCGAAGGCGCCGGCGGCTCCGTCGTCGTCGGCGGCGGCGGCGGCGCGTAGGCCAGCGCCTGAAGCGAAGCGCGGACCTCCTGCGCGCTCCCCGGCCTCCCTTCGGGCTTCGGCGCGAGGAGCGCCTCGAGAAGCTGCCGGAAGCGGGGCGGCGCGTTCACCGGCGGGACCGGGTGCCGGAGCTGAGCCGCGACGATCTCCGGAAGGTCCAGGTCCGGGTGGAAGAGCGGCCGGCCGCTCACCGCCTCGAAGAGCAGCACGCCGAGCGCGTAGAGGTCGGCGCGCGCATCGACCGACTGCCCCCACGCCTGCTCCGGGGCCATGTAGCCCGCCGTGCCCATGATCGCCCCGGCTCGCGTCAGCGCTCGGGAGGGCTCGACCTCACCCTCCCCCGTCGCGATGCGCGCGATGCCGAAATCGAGGAGCACGGGCCGGAGGCCGCCCTCCGGCCGGGCCTCGACGAGCACGTTCTCGGGCTTCACGTCGCGGTGCACGATGCCCCGGCCGTGCACCGCGGCGAGCGCATCGGCCAGCTGCACCCCGAGCGCCGCCACCTCCTGCCACGGGAGCGGCCCCGTGCGCGCGAGGTGATCGGTGAGCGTCGGCCCGGAGACGAGCGGCATCACCAGGAAATGGCCGCCCCCGGGGAGCGGGCCGAAGTCCACGGCGCGCCCGAGGCTCGGATGGTCGAGCGCCGCGAGAACCAGCGCCTCGCGCTGAAAACGCGCGAGCGCCTCGTCGTGGTCCGTGAGCTCGGGCAGCAGGGTCTTCAGCGCGAGCCGGTGCCGGAGGTGCACGTGCTCGACCACGAAGACCATGCCCATGCCGCCGACGCCAAGCACCTCGAGCACGCGGTAGCGCCCGTCGATGACGCGGCCGAGCCAGGTCGACGCCTCGAGGTCGGAGGCCTCTGGGGCCGTGTCCCGGGCGTCGCTCATGGCGGCAGGGTCGTTCACATCGCGCGCCCTTTCCAGACGATCGCGATCGTCAGGCGGGCAGATGAACGAGCCCGTCGACGAAGCGGCGCGCCGTGCCCCGCAGGAGCACACGCTCTCCCTTCGTCTCGACCTCGAGACTCCCGGGCCGCGGCCCGATCTGCCGTGCGGCGAGCCGCGCCTTTCCGAGCCGCTCCGCCCAGAAGGGCCCCAGCGTGCAATGGGCCGAGCCCGTCACCGGGTCCTCGTCGATGCCGGCCGCCGGGCAGAAGAAGCGCGAGACGATCTCCGCGCTCTCGGCCGGGGCGGCGCTGACGACGACGTTCGTGCCGGTCCGCGCCAGCGCGCTGAAGTCCGGCGCGAGCCCGGCGACCTCCGCCTCGCTCCCGAGCACGTGAAGCTCGTAGGGGGAGCCATGCACGCGGGCGATACGATGGGACTCTCGGGGCGTGACGCCGAGCGCCTCGGCGATGTCCGGGCGGGTCTGGGTCGGCTCGCAGCCGACCGCCGGGAAGTCCATCGCGTACGCGCCGCCCTCACGCCGCACCACGAGCTCCCCGGAGCGCGTGGCGAAGTGGACCGCCTCGCCCGCGACGCGCCCGGTCTCGAAGAGCCAGACGGCGGAGGCCATGGTCGCGTGCCCGCAGAGATCGACCTCGTGCCCGGGGGTGAACCAGCGGAGCTGCCAGGCGTCATCGCCCCGCGGCACCAGGAAGGCCGTCTCCGAGAGGTTGCTCGAGCGGGCGAGGCCGAGCAGGTCCGCGTCCGGCAGATAGGCCTCGAGGAGCATGAGCGCGGCGGGGTTGCCCGAGTGCGGGCGGTCGCCGTCGGGGAAGGCGTGGAGCTCGGCGAAGGGGGCTTCGAGGGGCACCCTCAGGAGCTAGCCTCCCGAGTCCGCGATGGCGACTCGAACTCGCGCGTCAGGGATCGGCCGGGAAGCGGGTCCAGGCGCCGTCGACGAGGCGCTCGTGGGGCGTGAAGCGCGCCTTGTACTCCATGGCCGCGCAGCCCCGGATGTAGAGGCCGAGGTAGAGGTGCTCGAGGTCCCAATCGCGGCAGAGGCGAACCTGGCTCAGGATCGAGTAGGTCCCGATGCCGAGCTTGAGCTCCTTGGCGATCTCTGGGTCGTAGTAGCAGTAGACGGCGCTCAGGCTCCGCGCCGCGCGGTCCGTGATCGCGACCCCGACGAGGCGCCCCTCGTGCTCGAAGCGGAGCTCGAAGGCGTCGCAATGGCGGTCGACGAGGAAGCGCTGGTAGGCGATGGGCTCCATGGCCCGCTGGTCGTCGCCCGCGAGGCGGCGGCCGAAGCGATGGGCGTCGTAGAGCGCCACGCGCTCGGGGCTGACGCGCGGTGGGCCGAGGGTCGTCGTCAGGAGCCGATCGCCGCGGGCCAGCGCGCGCTTCTGACTCTTCGAGAAGGTGAAGTCCTTCGCCCGGAGGCGGATGGCCTCGCAGGCGTTGCAGCGGTCGCAGCTCGGCCGGTAGAAGAGCGCGCCGTGGCGGCGGTCGCCGGCCTCGAGGCGCGCGTCGAGCTCCGGCGGCTGAAGCGCGCGGATGGGGAGGCGGAGCGGCATGCGCGCCGTGCGCCCGGCCAGGTACGGGCACTCCTCGACCTGATCGTGCACCAGCAGCTCCGCCGGATGACGGTCGACGAGCAGCGGCAGCGAGGCGAGGCGGTTCACCTGTTACCGAGGGTAACCGAAACCGAGCGGTGTCGCCTCGGTCCCGAGACGGCGCCCCGGGGGTGGGATGACGGGCTCACGCGGCGGCCCGGGGGGCGGCCTCGGCCGGGGGCGGGAGCAGGCGCCGCCGGGAGCCGAGCTGGGCCGCGAGGCGCCGCGCCAGCTTGACCCCCCCGAGCGCCGTCGCAAGCGTGCTCTGACCCGGGAAGACCGTATCGCCGACGAGATGGAGGTTCGGGAGCACGGGCCGGGGGACGAGGCCCGTGTAGTTCTGAAGCCCGACGCGCCGCGGGATGCCGCCGACGAAGCCCTCGTCCCGGCCGGTGAAGCGCGCGAAGGTGCGCGGGCTCGCGGGCATCACGTCCACGATGGCCGCCGCGAGCTCCGGGGCGCGCGAAGCCAATCCCGCCCGCATGCGCGCCTGCACCTCCGCCACGTAGGCAGCACGCCCCGCCTCGTCGAGCGCGCGGAACCGGTCCATGGGCACGTGCGTCGACACCGTGGCCGTGCGCTCCCCCGGGCCCGCCTTCCGCTCGTCCGCCGCCCCGACGGAGACGAAGAGATGGTTGCCCTCGACGAAGGGCGCATCGCTGCTCACGACGAGCTCGAGGTGGTGGGGCTCGGGGCGCGCGAGCCCGCCCGGCGCGAGCGTGAGGTAGAGCATCGCCGCGCCCCAGCCGCCCTCGACCTTCCGCGCCAGCGCGTCGAGGCGCGGCAGCGTCCCGGGCGCGCGCCCGAGCAAGCGCCGCGCCCCCTGGGGCAGCAGGTTGAGCACGACCTTCCGGGCCCGCGTGGTGCCGCGGCGCGAGCGGAGCACCCAGCCCCCGACGTTGTCCGGAGCGCGGTCCGGCGCGATCGCTTTGACCGCGTCGGGCATGCGTACCTCGCCTCCCTCGTTCCGGATGGCTCGGGTGAGCTCCTCCGCCAGCACGCCGATGCCGCCGTGGACGTGGCCCGTGCCGCGGAAGTAGTAGTCCATCGCGCCGAGCGCGAAGGGCGCCTCGACCTCGTCGACGCCGGCCTGGACGGTGATCTGACAGACCGCGTCGAGCACGGTGCGGAGCGGCGCGCAATCCGCGAGCCCGTAGCGCCCGAGCACGCTCCCGAGCGAGCGTCCGACGTGGCGCAGCAGCGGCAGGTAGGCCGGAACGCGCCGGGCGTGCGTCCAGAGCTCGCGGAGGCCGAAAGGCGGCAGGAGATCGGGCTCGGCGAAGAGCGCCCAGAGCGTCCCCGCCACCCGCTCCTGCTCGGCAAAGAAGCGCCGCGCGCGCGCCTCGGGCACGCCCTCCAGGGCGACCACGCGATCGAGGAAGGTCGCACGATCGGGCGGGATGGCCAGCGTGAAGTCCGGCGCCCGCAGCTCGACGAGGGGGTCCATGGTGGCGAAAGGCACGTCGAGGCCGTGCCGGTCGATCCAGCGGCGCATGAGCTGGCCCTCGCCGAAGCCGCTGAAGAGCGTCGCGCCCGACTCGTGCCGACGCCCCCGGCGCGTGAAGGTGCTCGCGCAGCCGCCGGGGTAACGCAGCTGCTCGAAGAGCACGACGTCCGCGCGGGCCTCCGCCAGCGTCAACGCCGTGCCGAGGCCGCCGAAGCCCGCCCCGACGACGGCGACGTCGCGCAGGCGCTCCTCGGTGGACGCGGGACTCATGCCGCGGTCTTGGGGCCAGCGTGCCGCTCCGGCGAGCGGCCGGTGACGCTCAGCGCCAGCGGAGCGTCTCGGCGTGCCCCTGGATGACCCGGTTGTGGTTGAGCCCCTGCGGGCTCGAGACGTAGATGCCGCCCCGCGAGGAGTAGAAGGCGAGCATGCGGCAATCGGGGGAGAAGGCCGGGTCCTTGTTCTCGCCCTGCCCCTGCGTGAGCCGCGTGTACTCCTGCGTGGCGAGGTTCACCGTGAAGATGTCGAGGCCCCCGCTCCGCCCGGTGAACGCGAGGAGCGTCTCGCCGCCGCTCGTGCACACGGCTGGCGTCTGGTTGTGCGAGCCCCGGTAGGTGACGCGCCGAACGCCCGAGCCGCTCGCGTTCATCATGAAGATCTGCGGGCTGCCGTGGCGGGTGCTGACGAAGGCGATGCGGCTCCCGCCGGCACACGTGGGGCTCACGTCGATGGCCGGGTGGTTCGTCACCCGGCGCACGCCCGAGCCGTCGAGGTTGGCGCTGTAGATCTCGCTGTTGCCGTCGCGCGTGGACGTGAAGTAGACGCGCCGGCCGCAGATCGAGGGCCCCATGTTCAGCCCGTCGCCGTCGATGATGCGCCGCCCCTCGGCCCGGCTGTGCGTGATGTACATGCCCGTCTCGGTCAGGCGGCTGTACCAGACGCCGTTCGGGCCGAAGTTCGGGAGCATGTTCACGCCGCTCGGCTCGGAGACGCGCTGCACCGACGCGCCGTCCCAGCTCGCGACGTAGACGTCCTTGCGGCCCGGGCCGACGCGCCGAGCGAAGACGATGCGGCTATCGAAGGCGCCGGCCTGGCCCGTGAGCACGCGGAGGATCTCGTTCGCGAAGTCGTGCATGAAGCCGCGGAGCTCGCGCTGGCTCCCGCGGTAAGTCTTCGAGAGCGCGGGGCTCGCGCCGCTCGCCACCTGGTAGAAGCGCATCTCCACGGTGAGCTGGCCGCTGCCCTCGATGCGTCCCTTCACGACGCCCTGGGCGCCGACGGCGCTCCAGCTGGCTGGCGCGATCCCGAGGCCCTCGCTCGCGAGGTTCGCGACGAAGCTCCGCGAATCGAGCACCTCGAAGAGCGAGACGAGCTCGAGGTCGTTGCGGATCACGTCCGCCGCCGGGCCGCCGCCGCTGCCCTCGAGGTTCGGGATGGCGATCTTGTAGAGCGAGCGCTCCGGCGCATCGACCTCGATGACGGGCACGCCCTCGGGGAGCGGCTCCTCCTCGCCGGCGGGCGGGGGCGTGGGCTCCTGCTGGCCGGCGCTGGGCGAGGCCGCGAGGCCGGCGAGACCGGCGGCCAGAACGAGGGCGAGGAACGCGGGGAGTCGCTGCGTCATCGTCGAAAGCACGATCGCACGGTCAGGGGTCAGCGGCGAGCGTTTCGGCCGAGGAAGCGGACCGGCCGCGCGCGACCCACGTACTCGGGACGCCGCACGAGCGGCGGCTCCGGAATGGAGACGCCTCCCACCTGGAGACGATTCAGCTGGGCCCGGACGCTCTCGTCGAAGTCGGGATCGCCGCTGCTCCGCGCGAGGCTGAAGGACGCGATGCGCAGATCCTCGCCCACGGTCACGATGGCGGTCGCCTGCAGCTCGCGGAGCACGTCCTCCGGGAGCGTCGTCGGCACGGTCCAGCCACGGCGAAAGAACGCGGTAAAGCGCCCAGCGTAGTCGTCGCCCTCGACGTTCCGCACGCCACCCTCGACGCCGTCGGGATCGCCCTCGCGCTCCCGGGCCTCCGCGATCTCCGCGAAGGCCTCCGAGCGGGCCAGGAGATCCTCGAGGCTCCGCGTCTTGCTCGGCGCGGGCCGGCGCTCGGTCTCGGGCGTGGGCGGCGAGGGCTCGGCGTCCTCGCTCACGGCGATGCCCGGGTCCGGGTCCTCGACCTGCGGGGCGTCGGCGACCACGGGCTCCTCGGTGTTCGTCGGGAGCTGGGGCACCTCGCGGTTCGGGAGCTCGTCGAACTGCCGGCCGAGCTGCACGAGCTCGGCGGCGATGACCTCCTCGAGGACCGGCGGCGGCTCGGCCTCGGCCGAGGCGATGGACCCGGCGCAGGACTCGGGCAGGAGACCCAGAGCCAGGACGAAGGCCACGCCGAGGGCGCTCGACGCCGTGCCGCCGAGCGCCTCCGGGAGCCCGAAACGGCCCGCGGGGGCGGCGGGCCGATGATCCGCGTGTTCGTCGACGTACATGGGTGCCGCCCGGCGGCGCGCGCAGCCTAGCAGGCCGACCGGGCGGGCAGCCGCAGGCGTTCGAGCGCGGCGAGGCGGCGCTTCACGAGGAGGAGCGCGAGGCAGACGCGCTTGTGGGCCACGCTCCGCACGG
>JBCDGX010000096.1:0-12444 GCA_038750805.1 Myxococcota bacterium | reverse complement strand
TGGACGGCCATCGTGGCAGTGCTGGCGTCGGCCTCGTCGAAGCCCGTCGCGATGACCGTGACCTTCACGATGTCGTGCATGTCCGGGTCCGTCACGAGACCGAAGATGATCTCCGCGTCCTCGTGCGCCGCCTGCTGGATGAGCGTGGCCGCCTGATCGATCTCCCGGAGCTTCATGTCCGGTCCGGCCGTGAAGTTGATGAGGATGCCGCGGGCGCCGTCGACGCTGATGTCGTCGAGGAGCGGCGAGTGGATGGCCAGCTCGGCGGCCTCCTCGGCCCGGCGCTCGCCCTTGGCCCAGCCCGTGCCCATCAGGGCCCGGCCGCGCGCGCTCATGATCGTTCGCACGTCCGCGAAGTCCACGTTGATCATGCCGTGCGTCGTGATGAGGTCGCTGATCCCCTGAACGGCCTGGAGCAGCACGTCGTCCGCGCGCTGGAAGGCGTCGAGCATCGAGAGGTCGGCGTCGCCGAGGCTCAGGAGCTTCTGGTTCGGGATGGTGATGATGCTGTCGACGCTCTCCCGGAGCTCGTCGAAGCCGGTCGTCGCGTGCTTGGAGCGCCGACGACCCTCGAACATGAAGGGCGTCGTCACCACGCCGACCGTGAGGGCGCCCTGATCGCGCGCGACCTGCGCGATGATCGGCGCCGCACCGGTGCCCGTGCCGCCGCCCATGCCGGCGGTGACGAAGACCATGTCGGCCCCGTTCAGGCACTCGGCGACGCGCTGCACGTCCTCGAGGGCCGACTTCCGGCCGATCTCCGGATTGCCCCCGGCGCCGAGCCCCTTGGTGAGCTGGGGGCCGAGCTGGATCTTCACCGGCGCCAGATTCGAATCCAGCGCCTGGGCGTCCGTGTTCGCGGCGATGAACTCGACGCCGGCCATACCGCTCGTGATCATCGTGTTCAGCGCGTTACCGCCGCCGCCGCCCACGCCCACGACCTTGATGCGGGCCTGAAGCTCCGCGTCGTCCGCAAACTCGATCGAGATCGCCACTGTGTCCTCCCGGGGGCCGAAGCCCGAATCTCTCGCTCATTGCGCCGCCGCGGTTCGCCCTCCGCGGTGACGCGAACCCTCGTCTCAGAAGACCTCGCGGAACCAGGCGCCGATGCGCCCGCCGAGGCTCGGAACCGGCCGCGCCGGCATGTCTTCGGGGAGCGGCAGCTCCACCTGGTGCCGCTCGCGCAGCTGCCGCGCGCCGTGCTTCACGAGGCCCACGCCCGTCGCGTAGGAGGGGCTCCGCACGACGTCGATGAGGCCGCCGATGCCCGTCGGCGCGCCGCGACGCACCTGCATGCCCGTGATGCGCTCGGCGTGCTCGGGCATGCCGTCGAGGAGCGTGGTGCCGCCGGTGATGACGACGCCGCTCGCGAGCATCTCGACGTAGCCGGTCTGCTCGAGCACGTGATGGCAGGCCGCGAAGATCTCCTCGACGCGCGGCTCGACGATGTTGCAGAGCACCTGCCGGGGCATGGTGCGCGGCGGGCGGCCGCCCACCGAGGGCACCTCGATGGTCTCGCCCTCGTCCACGTACGCCGCCGAGGAGCAGCCGTACTTGATCTTGATGCGCTCGGCTTCGGCCATGGGCGTCTTCAGGCCCGTGGCGATGTCGCTCGTGAGGTTGAGACCGCCGATGGGGATCACGCTCGTGTGCACGACGGCGCCGTCGACGTACACGATGAGGTCCGTCGTCCCGCCACCGATGTCGATGAGCGCGACGCCGATCTCCTTCTCGTCCTCGCTGAGCACGGCGTCCGCGCTCGCGAGGGGCTGGAGCACGACCTCGGGCACGTGGAGGCCCACGCGATCGGCGCACTTGGTGATGTTGGCCACCGAGGTGCTCGCGTCCGTGACCATGTGGACCCGCGCCTCGAGGCGCACGCCGCTCATGCCGATGGGCTCCCGGATGCCGTCCTGCTCGTCGACGATGTACTCCTGCGGGAGCACGTGGAGGACCTGGCGGTCGCCGGGGAGCGGCACGGCCTTGGCCTGCTCGAGGACGCGCTCGACGTCGGTGGTCGTGACCTCGCGGGTCTGGATGGCGGCGACGCCCTCGTGGTTCGCGCCGCGCACGTGCGAGCCGGCGATGCCGGCGTAGACCGTGTTGATCTCGACGCCGGCCATGGTCTCGGCCTGCTCGATGGCCGCGCGGATGGCCTGGACCGTCGACTCGATGTTGACGACGACGCCCTTCTTCAGGCCCTTCGCCGGCACCGAGCCGACCCCGATGATGTCGAGGCCCTCGTCGGTCTGCTCGGCGACGATGGCGCAGACCTTCGTCGTGCCGAGGTCGAGGCCCGCGATGATGTCGTTGTCGGCCATGAAGCGTGCTCCAAACCGCCGGCGCAGAGCCGGGGATGGAGTTGCGATACACGTCTCGGCCAGTCCCTCAAAAAAAATGACGGCGGGGGCCAGAGGAACCGACGTGACAGGGCTTTTCGGGGCCCCAGGGCGACGCCGAAGGCGAATTGCATCGGCCTCGCGGGAACCCCCGCGAGGGGACCGAGGTGTCTGCTACGATCCACCCGCGGCCAGGGAGGCGCCGCCCACGCGATGAAGGACGCGAGCGGGGGGGAGTCGGAGGAGGAACGGGACCCGGAGCGGTCGGCGTCGCGCCGCCTCCGCCGGACGACGGTGCGTGATACGAGCCCACCGATCCCGCTCCGGGAGTCCGAGGCCGCGAAGGCGCCGCCCCCGGCGCGCCTTCCGAGCGAGGCCCGTGCGGGCTCGCCGGCCCCCGAGGCCGCGCACGTGGACACGGTGCACGACGAGCCCATGCCCGCCGCGCTGACGTCCGCGTCGCGGCGCAGGCGCCCGAGCCTTCGCGCCACTGCGCAGGAGACTCCCGAGGGCACGGAGACCCCTTCCGCGCCGCCGCGCCGGCACACCCCGGCGTCGCCCAGCGAGCTCGAGGGGCGTGTCGGTACCCTGGTGGGCGAGAAGTACCGGCTCGACGCGCTCCTCGGCCAAGGGGGCATGGGTGCCGTGTACGCGGCGACCAACCAATGGACGCGTCAGCGCGTCGCGCTGAAGTTCCTGCTCTTCGGGTCCCGCCCCCAGTCGCGGAAGCGCTTCTTCCGGGAGGCGCAGGCGATGGGGGCGCTGGACCACCCGAATATCGCGCGCGTGTTCGACCTCGGCGAGGACATGGACGGCGGGCTCTTCATGGTGGAGGAGCTCCTCGAGGGCGAGGACCTGAAGAGCGCGCTCGACGGAGGCCGAAAGCTCGGTCTGAAGGAGGCCTGCGAGCTCCTGGTCCCCGTGATGAGCGGGCTCTCCCACGCCCATGGGGAGGGCATCCTCCACCGCGACATCAAGCCCGGGAACCTCTTTCTGGCGCGCGACAAGCGGGGCCGGCGCGTCCCGAAGATCATCGACTTCGGCATCGCGAAGAACGTGGCCACGCCGGACTCCTCGAGCCTCACCCACGGTCGCACGCTGGGGACGCCCGCCTACATGTCGCCGGAGCAGGCCTTCGGCGACGAGAGCCCGGGCCCGGCCGTCGACGTGTGGTCACTCGGGGCCGTGCTCTTCCGCTGCCTCTCGGGTCGCGCCCCCTACGACGCGAAGGGCTACGCGGTGCTCACGCAGCTCTCGAAGGCGGACCCTCCCCGCCTCGACGCCGTGGCGCCGGAGGTCCCCGCGGCCGTGGCCGACGTCGTCGAGCGCGCGCTGCAACGGGACGCGCGGGAGCGGACCCCCTCGGTCGGACGGCTCCTCGGGGAGCTCCTCAGCGCCGAGGCCGTGGCGACGACGCCGTGGGGTCAGACGCTCCTCGGCCGCTACGGGGACGAGGGGGAGTTGCCGGAGGGCTGGGTGCCGCGCCCGTCCGCGCCGGCGGAGCGTTCGCTCGGGCCCGCGCTGCTGGTCGGCGCCCTCGCGGTCGCCCTCATCGCCGGCGCGCTCGGCATCGTCCTCGGGCGAAGCGACGAGCCCGCGGCCACCTCCCCCGCGCCCGAGGCGCCGAGCGCTCGGTCGCTCTTCGACGCCCACGGGCCGGAGTGGCGGGAGGCGCTCCTCGCGGAGCAGGAGCCGGGCGGCGGGTTCCGAGGCCTCCCGCAGCTTCCCGTGTCGGCCTGGTCGACGGGGCAGGCCGGGGCCGCGCTCTTCGCATCGCATCCCTTCTGTGCCGTCCCCGAAGGAAACCGGCACCGGGTCCTCGAGGCGCTCGACGGCTTCGCCCTGCCCTACGGCTACGGAAGCGGGGGGGCGGGGCATGACGGCCTCGACGTCGTCGCGACGGCCTGGGCGGCGCTCCTTTACGCCCAGGCGGACGTCGCGGGACACGAGCGCGCGGGGCCGGTGCTGGAGCGCGCGCTTCGCTTGCTCGCCGAATCGCAGCGTCCGGACGGGAGCTTCCGCGAACGCCCGGAGGAGCCCGAGCGGGCCTACGCGGACGCCGTGGCCACCTGGGCGCTCGTCGAGGGCGCGCGCGCCGGACACGGCGGCGCCGACGAGGTCCGCGAGCGCGCCCTCGAGAACGCGCGACGGCTCCTCGGCGAGGACGCGACCTACGAGGTGGCGGGCCTCGCCTCTCACGTGGCCGTCGGGGTCCTACGCGCCCGGGGGCTCCGGGCCTCGGGCCCCGCCGAGGATGCGGTGCTGGCCCGCTTCGCCGCGCGCCTCCTCGACGAGTGCGCCTTCGACGGCGTCGCGTGCGTGCGCGAGCCGGTGGACGACGACTCGACCTCCCGCTTCCCCACCTCGACGGGTCAGGATCAGGTGCAGCTCGCGTGGATGCCCTGGGGGGCCCTCGCGGCGGCGCTACTGCTCGCGGACGGCGGCCCGCCGCTCGACCCGGAGCTGCGCGAACGCGCCGCGGCCTACCGGGACGGGGTGCTCTCGCGCACCCACCGGGACGCGGCCACGCTGAAGGCCGTGGGGGGCTTCGTGCTGGCCGAGGCCATGCTCACCCTGGCGCTGATGAGCGAGCTTCCGGAGCGGCCGGAGGCGGCGCCGGCACCTCGCGAAGACGCACGGTGACCCGGTCCGGTCGGCGCACGTTGTCCAGGTACACGTAGGCCGCCTCGAGCTCGCCCTCGTCCAGGCGGTCCAGCACCCGCCGCAGGCGGCGGAGCTTCTCGCCGTGGGGCGCGGGACCGAGGCGCACGTAGAGCGGCCCCTCCCCGGCGTAGAGCGAGAGGTGCCCGTTGGCCTCGACGTGGAGCTCCTGGATCGGGAGCCGCCGCCAGAGACCCGCCGCCCGATAGTCGTGGGTCAGGGCCACGAGCTCGGTCAGTACCGAGGTCCGGTAGGGTCGATCGCCGGCGAAGCGGGAGCGGTCGACGCCCGTCACCAGCGGAAGGTCCGCCGGATCGCCGGGCTCCCAGAGCTTGAAGAGGCTGGCGTCGTCCCCGACGAGGTAGCCCTCCCCCGAGAGCAGGAGCGCGACGGGGTGGCGCTCGACGACGGCGATTCGGAAGGTGCCCGGCAGGCGCCGCTCGACGCGCGCCTCGGCGATCCACGGGTGCGCCTCGAGGTCCGCCCGGACCTCCTCGGGCGTCCGCGCGAAGACGTTGTCCCCGAGCGCGAGGCCGGCGGCGCCCAGGATCTCCGGCTCGCCAAGCCGCTCGGCGCCGTCCACGGCGAGGGTCGTGAGCGCGAAGGCCGGAGCGTCGAGCGCGTAGCGCCGGGCCTCCATCGCGACGAGCCCCAGCGCCCCGAGCGCGACGAGCGCCGCGAGCGCGTGGGCCACCCGAAGCAGGCGCCGGCGGAGCGTGGGGCTCCCCCAGGAGCGCCGGACGGAGACGGGGACGGGCTCCGGCTCGACGAGCTCGGGCTCGGCGACGGGCCGCACGCGCCGGTTCCGGGGCGGGGGCCGCTCCGAGGGGCGAAGCTCGACGGCGCGCTCGCCTCCCTCACGCGGGTCGCTCATGGGACGGAGATCGCCGCCCGAGGCGCGGGCGTCAACAAAGCGGCGCGCTGCCGGGCGCCCCGGGGGGCCTCAGGCGCTCTTCACGGCCGCGAGGAGCTCGCGCGGCGTCTTGGTGATGTCGCCGGCGCCGAGCGTGAGCACCACGTCGCCGGGCTGGAGGCGGCCCCGGATCGCGTCGACGAGGTCCGTCCGCTTCGGGACGTGCGCGGCGTCCCGGTGGCCGTGGTCGCGGATGGCCCGCACGAGGCTCGCGGCGTCGGCGCCCTCGATGGGCTTCTCGCCCGCCGCGTAGACGTCGGACACGAAGAGCACGTCGGCGCGATTGAAGGCCTGCGAGAGCTCGTCGAAGAGGAGGTGCGTGCGCGTGTAGCGATGCGGTTGAAAGGCCACGACGAGGCGCCGCCCGTAGGCGCGCTGCGCGGCCTCGAGGGTCACCTGGACCTCCGTGGCGTGGTGCGCGTAGTCGTCGATGATCGTGACCGGCTCGCCCTCGCCCACGGTCACCTCGCCGACGATGGTGAAGCGGCGCTGCACGCCCTCGAAGGTGGCGAGGGCCTCACGCACCTCGTCGTGGGGCACGCGGAGCTCGTCGGCGACCGCGACGGTGGCCAGGGCGTTGAGCACGTTGTGCATGCCCGGCATGCGCACCTCGAAGCGCCCGAGCCTCTCGCCGCGGCGCTCGACCTCGAAAGACACGCTCAGCCCGCGCATCTCGGGGTTGCGCGCGCGGTACTCGGCCTGCGCGGTGAGCCCGTAGGTCACGGCGCGCTTCTCGAGGCGCGGCAGGATGCTCTGGAGGTTCGGGTTGTCGAGGCAGGCCACGACCAGCCCGTAGAAGGGCACACGATTCGCGAAGTCCGCGAAGGCGTCCTTTACCGCGTCGAGGGAGCCGTAGTGGTCGAGGTGCTCCGGGTCGATGTTGGTGATGACCGCGACGGCCGGCGTCAGGTGAAGGAAGGACCCATCGGACTCGTCGGCCTCGGCCACGAGCAGGTCGCCGGCGCCGCTCGCCGCGCCGCTCCCGAGGGCGTTCAGCTTGCCGCCGATGACGACCGTCGGGTCGAGACCCGCGTGGCGCAGCACCGTCGCCACGAGCGAGGTGGTGGTGGTCTTCCCGTGGGAGCCCGCGATGGCGATGCCGTCCTTCAGGCGCATGAGCTCGCCGAGCATCTCCGCTCGGGGGATCACGGGAACGGAGCGCGCGCGCGCCGCGACGAGCTCGGGGTTGGTCTTCGGGACGGCGGAGCTGAAGACCACGACGTCGCTCTCGGCGACGTGGCTCGCGGCGTGACCCACGTGGATGGTCGCCCCCTTCTCCGTGAGCCGACGTGTGTAGTCGTTGGAGCGAAGGTCCGAGCCCGTGACCTGGAAGCCATGGCCGAGGAGCACCTCGGCGATGCCGCTCATGCCGACGCCGCCGATGCCGACGAAGTGAATGGACCGGATGCGTCCGCGGAACATGGCGCGTCTCTACCGCAGGCCCGCGCGCTGAGCGAGAAGATGCGCCTTCTCCGGGGGTGGACCGCGTCTTCCTAGGCCCTGCCGGTTGCGACCGGCCGGTCGCCCCGGCACCATTCCGAGTAGCTGCCCACGTAGAGGGCGGCCTCCGCGAGCGGAAGGCCGGCGACGTCCAGGGCCAGCAGCGAGTGGCAGGCCGTGATGCCCGAGCCGCAGCTGAAGATGGCACCGCCGAGCTCGGCGTAGCGCGCCCGGAGCGTCTCCGGATCGAGGAAGCGGCCGTCCGGGCCGAGCGCGTCGGTGAGCGGTCGTGAGACGGCCCCGGGGATGTGGCCGGGGACGGGGTCGTAGGGCTCGACCTCGCCCCGGTAGCGCTCGGCAGCGCGCACGTCGACGAGGGGTCGCTCGCCGCGGGCCGCCACGGCGTCCTGCGTGACGAGGGGGAGTCCCCACGCCGTGGCCGGATAGGGCGCGCGGGGAACCGGCACGCCGGGCTCGGAGACGAGCGCGAAGCCCGCCTCCTCCGCCGCTGCGAGGCCGCCGTCGAGCACCGCGACGTCCGCGTGGCCGACTGCCCGGAGCATCCACCAGGCGCGGGCCGCCGCCTTCGCCCCCGCGGCGTCGTCGACGCAGACCACGGGTACGTCCGGCCCGATGCCCCAGCGCCCGAGCGTGGCGCTGAACGCTTGGATGGACGGGAGCGGGTGCCTGCCCCCGCGACGGGCGTCGCGCGCGTCGCCGCTGAGATCCGCCTCGACATCGACGAAGAGCGCGCCGGCGAGATGGCCCGCGTCGTAGCGCGCGCGGGCGTCCTTCCCCATGCGAACGTCGAGCACGACGGCGCCAAGCGACCCCAGACGTGCCGCGAGCGCCTCCGGTCGAATCAGCGGGCCCACGGAGCGAGCCTAGCCGCGCCGCGCGAGCGCCGCGAGCCCTGCGCTCAGGCCCAGGCGTGCGCCCCGTCGAAGACGAGCGGGCGCCGCGGCGGAAGGGGCACGTCGAGCTGCGAGGGCGCGTCGAGAAGCAGGCGATAGCTCGACTCGCTGGGCTCGCGCCGGGGCGGCACCGGTCGTTCGGTCCAGCCGAGCCAGCCGGCCAGATCGTCCACGATGTCCGCCGCCGCCTCGGGCTTGCCCAGGCGGCGCGCGGCCTCGGCCATGCCCCGGCGCATCGCCTCGTCGCCGAGGATCTCGCTCACCGTGGCGGCGAGCGAGGCGACCTCGAGGTCTCGCTCGAGGATGGCGCGCGCGGCGCCGGCGTCGGCCAGGGCGCGGGCGTTCTTCGCCTGGTGGTCGTCGGCGGCGTGCGGGAAGGGCACGAGCACCGCGGGCCGGCCCACGGCCGTGAGCTCGGCGAGGGTCGTCGCGCCGGCCCGGGAGACCACGAGGGCCGCGTCGGCGTAGGCCGCCGCCATGTCGTCTATGAAGGGCGTGACCGTGACCTCGCCGGGCCCCGAGCCGATGCGGAAGCCGAGCTCGCGGTAGCGGGCCTCGACGGCGTCGCGCATGGCCGCGCCGGTCTGATGCACGACGGGCCTTCCGCCGAGCTCCGCCGCCGCCAGGGCCTCGGGCACGGTTTCGTTCAGGGCCTGCGCGCCCTGGCTTCCCCCGAAGACGAGCACGCCCCGGGCGCGCGCCTCGAAGCCCTCGGGGTCCGCGGCCGCGCGCTTGGCGGCGCGGGCGAGCTCGGGCCGAATGGGGTTGCCGACGACCCGGGCCCGCTCACCGAAGCGCGCGGCCGTCGCCGCGTAGGTCACGTAGGCGCGGCCGACGACCGGGGAGAGGAGCCGGTTCGTGAGGCCGAGGTGCGCATTCTGCTCGAGGAGCGCCACGGGAACACCGAGCCCCGCCGCGGCCAGGCAGATCGGCCCGGAGGCGTAGCCCCCGACGCCGATCACGAGGTCCGCGCGGTGTCGGCGCACCACGCTCGCGGCGCCCGCGAGGGATCCGGGCAGCCGGCCGAGGCTCGCGGCCAGCCCTCCGAACGAGCGGCCCTTGAGGGGCGTGACCTCGAGGAGCTCGAGGGCTTCGCCCCGCGAGGGGAGCACCCGCGCCTCGATGCCCTTCGCCGTGCCCGCGAAGAGCACGTCGATGCCCGAGAAGCGCTTCCGCAGCTCCTCGACGACGGCCAAGCCGGGGAAGAGGTGCCCGCCCGTTCCTCCGCCCGCGACCAGGATCCGCTTCTCGCCTTCGATTCCACTCATGCCATGCCTCCCGCCTCACGCGCCCGTCGGCGCTGGCCGCCCGAGGGCCGCCGCGTGGGTGCGGCGTCGCCCCGCCGCACCGAACGTCCGTTTCGTGGTTCCTCCGTGAGCGCCGCGACGGCGCGCGGCCGGCTCACGTTGAGGAGCAGCCCGCAGGCCGCGCAGTTCACCAGCAGCGAGCTGCCCCCGTAGCTCACGAAGGGCAGCACGAGCCCCTTGGTCGGGAGCATCCCCATCGCGACGGCCAGGTTCGTGAACGCCTGGAGCCCGAGGAAGGTGCTGACGCCGACGGCCAGGTAGCTGCCGTAATCGTCGGCCGCGCGGAGCGCGACGCGGAAGCCTCGCGCCACGATGACCACGAAGACCACGATGAGGAGGAAGACGCCGACGAAGCCGAGCTCCTCGGCGACGATCGCGCCGATGAAGTCCGTATGCGCCTCGGGGAGGAAGAAGAGCTTCTGCCGCCCGTCCCCGATGCCGACCCCGGTCACGCCACCGGCACCGAAGCTGAGCAGCGACTCGAAGACCTGATAGCCCTCGTTCATGCGGTGCTCGAAGGGCGCGAGGAACGCGCGGATGCGCCGCATGCGGTAGGGCGAGGTGGCGATGAGCAGGTACACCGCGGGCAGGGCCAGGAGCACCGCGCCGAGCAGGTAGCCGAGGCGTGCGCCCGCCGCGAAGAGCATCGCGAAGGTGAGGAGGCCGATCATCACGGCGCTCCCGAAGTCCGGCTGCTTGAGGCAGAGCAGCATCAGCAGCCCGGCCATGAGGGCGTGGGGCAAAAAGCCCACCTCGAAGCTCTTGATGCGCTCGGCCTTCTTGCTCAGCGAGTACGCGAGCCAGAGCACGAGCGCGAGCTTCGCGGCCTCGGCGGGCTGGATGTTGATGGGTCCGAGCTGAATCCAGCGCGCCGCGCCGCCAGCGCTTCGACCGAATCCGAAGGCGACCACTACCAGCAGGAAGACGCTGACGCCGAGGATCGGGTAGGTGAGCGGCCGATAGCGGTGGTAGTCGATGCGCGCGATGGAGAGCATCGCGAAGACGCCGAGCACCGCGAAGACCGCTTGGCGAACGAGGAAGTGGGCGGGGTTCCCGTAGAACTGACCCGCGCGCACGGCGCTCGCGCTGAAGACCATCACCACGCCGAAGGCGACGAGGCCGACGACGGCGGCCGTCAGAATCACGTCGGCGGGCCCGGCGGCGCCGCCGCGCGCGAGGGCGCCCGGGGCTGGCGGGAGGAGCGAGGGCGCGCGCGGCGCCGGCTCGTCGCAGCGGCGGTTGCCGGTCACGGCATCACCTCCCCGGAGTGGGTCTCAAGGGCCATGGCGCGCACGAGCTCCTGGAAGCGGAGGCCGCGCGCGACGTAGGACCGGAACATGTCGAAGCTCGAGCAGGCCGGGGCGAGGAGCACCGCGTCGCCGGGCCGGGCGAGCTCCCGGGCCTTGGCCACCGCGTCCGCGAAGGGATCGTCCCCACCCGCGCGCACCGTGGGCTCGAAGGCGAGGGCCTCCTCGATGCGTCCCGCGGCCTCGCCGAGCGTGACCACGGCGCGCACGCCGCCGAGGGCCTCGCGAAGGGGCGCGTAGCTCCCGCCCTTGTCCTTGCCACCGGCGAGGAGCACGACCTCGCCGCGGAAGCTCGGGTCGCCGGCGAAGCCCCGGAGCGCGGCGACTGCCGCCCCCACATTCGTCGCCTTCGAGTCGTCGTAGAAGCGAACGCCGTCAAGCTCCGCGACGAAGGCCATGCGATGCGGGAGCCCCGTGAAGGCCGCGAGACCGGCCGCGATGGCGGAGGTCCCGAGACCGGCCAGGCGCGCCGCGAGGGCCGCGCAGCAAGCGTTGAGGTGATTGTGCGCGCCGACGAGGCGAAGCGCCGAGAGAGGCACCCGGAGGCCCTCGCCAACGATGTGCTCACCCTCGACATGCACCGCCCCGCGCGTCCCGCCGAAGCGATGCACGGCCGCCGCCCCTGCCGCCGCGAGCCCCTCCGCGAGCGCGTCCCCCTCGGGAACGACGGCGTGGTCTTCCCTTCGCTGCGCCCCGAAAATCCGTCCCTTCGCGGCCGCGTACGCAGCCATGCTCGGATAGCGGTCGAGGTGATCCTCGGCGAGGTTGGTCAGCACGGCCACGTCCGGCCGAAAACGGTCCACGCGCTCGAGCTGGAAGCTCGAGACCTCGAGGGCCACGCGCCCCTCGGGCCCGGCCGCCGCGGTCCTCACGGCCTCGGTCAGCGGCGTCCCGAGGTTCCCCCCCAAGAAGCCCGGTCGTCCGTCCGCGGCCGCCTCGAAGATGGCGCCGAGGAGCGACGTGACCGTGGACTTCCCGTTGGTGCCCGTCACGGCCACCAGGTCGCCGTGCAGGACGCGGCTGGCGAGCTCGACCTCGCTCCACACGGGCACGCCGACCGCATCGGCGGCGTCGAGGGCCGGCAGCGGCGGCACCCCCGGCGAGAGCACGATGAGATCCACCCGCCTGAAGAGCGCCGGATCGTGACCGCCAAGGGCGAGCTCTACGCCGGCCGGGAGCGCGTCGAGGCGGTCGCCGAGGGCCGAGGCCTCGCGGCTGTCGTTCACCACGACCCGGGCGCCCTCGTCGGCGAGGAGCCGCGCCGCGGCGAGCCCGGACGCACCGAGCCCGACGACGAGGACCTTCTTGTCTCCGAGATCGATCACGTCGTTCACCGGAGCTTCAGCGTCGCCAGGCTCGCGACGGCCAGCATGATGGAGAGGATCCAGAAGCGGACGATGACCTTCGGCTCGGGCCAGCCCTTCTTCTCGTAGTGATGGTGAATCGGCGCCATCAGGAAGACGCGCTTGCCGGTGGTCCGGAAGCTGACCACCTGGACGATCACGCTGACGGCTTCGAGCACGAAGATGCCGCCGAGGAGCACGCTGAGGAGCTCGTTCTTCG
>JBCDGX010000095.1:0-12492 GCA_038750805.1 Myxococcota bacterium | reverse complement strand
GAGGGGCTCGCCGGCTGGGCCGCGGGGCTCACGGCGCGCCCCACGCTGGTCCTTCCGCCCAAGCTCGGCGAGGCGGCGCGGCTCCAGCTGGGGCTGCTCGTCGCCGAGCTGGCGGAGCTTCCCGGGCCCTTCCCCATCGCGGCGCCGGGCGACGCGACGGAGGGCCCGCGCGTGAGGCTCCTGGCCGACGACGCCGAGGACGAGGCCGGCCAGCTCCGCCGCGAGCATGCGGACGGGGAGCTCGTCTACCGCGACGCCGGCGGCACCTGGGCGATGCCCCTGCTCCCCGTCGACGAGTGCATCGTGCTCGAGCGTCCGGACAACGCGGGCCACGCGGTGAACGTGGCCCTCGTCCGGAACGTGGAGGGCGCGCGGGCGCCGCTGGCCTGGGCGGGGCTCCGCACCGCCGCGGCCCTCCACCACGACGGGAGCTGGGCGCTCCTCGGAGAGCCCGTCTCGAGCCTCGCGGAGCCCGTCGAGGTGCGGGCCACCGAGGGCGACGAGGCGCTCCGCGTCGCGAGCGTCGCCGAGAGCCGGACCCGCCTCATCGACATCGCCACGGGGGGCTTGGCCCTCATCGTGCTTGGGATGGGCTTCGGGGTCCTGCGCCGCCGCCAGCGGACGGCCTGAGCGACCCGAAACGACCCCCCGAGGAACACCCATGAACCAGAACGGAACACCCGGCCCCCGCCGCCGACTGCGCCTCCTCCGCCGAGAAGCCCGCCGTCTTCGGGGTCTCGCGCTCGGACTGCTGGCGCTCGACCTGACGCTCGGTGTGGCCCTGCTCTTGCAAAGCACGCTCGCACGCTTCCCCGACTGAACCCCTTCCCCGCGAACGGACGATGACCGACACGCCCAACATGCCGAAGCTGCGCCTCGTCGCGGACACGGACGTTCGGTCCGGGGCGCTCCGGGAAGAGCTGGACGCCCTGGCGGAGGAGGTGCTCGACGCGCTGCGCCCGCACCTCGAGGGGGGCCTCGTGCCCGACGACCCGGCGCTCCTCCGGTTGCTCTGCCCCGCGCTGCCACCGGAGCCCCTCGGCCCGGCCCTCGACCACCTCCTCGCACGCGGCCGCCTGCGCCGCCTCGTCGTCGGCACCGAACCGCACCTCGCCTTCGGCCAGGGCGCCGAAGGGGCCCCGGCAAGCGGCGAGCGCGACGACGCCTTCGAGCTCGAGGTCGCCACGGACGTCGAGGTCGAGCGGGTCGTCCTCTGGCGCGTCGCCTGCGTCGTCCTCGGCCTCGGCGCCCTCGCCCTCACCCGGGAACTCCTGCTCCACGCCCTCACCTGATGCCGCGCGACCTCGCGCCCGGAGACGCCCGATGGAGATGAGCCACGAGTACATGCGCGAGACCGCGGACGCCCTCACGGGCTTCGGCTTCGCGCTCGAGACCGCCGAGGAGGACTACGGCGAGGGCGTGCGCGGGAAAAAGTACGTGCTCCGCCGCCCCGAGGAAGAGCTGACCCTGGAGACCGTGGAGCACCCCGAGGAGGGCGAGACCTACTTCCTCGAGATCGGCGCCTTCCACGGGTTGAAGACCTTCAGCATCCAGCTCGACAGCTGGAAGCACCGGCCGGACCGCATCGAGCTGAAGTACTTCTCGCTCCCCGGCACCGGGCGCTCGCTCTCCTTCACCCTCGCCCTCGAGGCGCCCTGATGTCCGCCCCCCCTACGTGGGACGCCCGACGGGTCGTTCGTACAATCCGGACCGTGACGGACCTGGACGACCGGAGCGAAGGGCTCGTGCTTCTGGTGGAGGACGAGGCGGACATTCGTGCGCTCACGACGCGCTGGCTCGAGGGTCAGGCTTTCGACGTGGAGCCCGTGGCAAGCGCGGAGGAGGCCTTCGAGGCGCTCGCGCACGTGCTGCCGGACGTCGTCTGCCTCGACCTCGGCCTGCCGGGCATGAGCGGCATGGAGGCGCTGGAGCGCCTCCGTCGCACGCATCCGCGCATCCCCGTGGTCATCTTGACGGCGGACCGCGAGGTCGACTCGGTGGTCGGCGCCATGCAGGCCGGCGCCTACGAGTACCTGGCGAAGCCCCTCGACAAGACGAAGCTCCTGACCGTCGTCGGGAACGCGAGCGAGAAGCACCGCCTCGAGCTCCGCGTGGCGCGCCTCGAGCGTGAGGTCACGCCGGCGGACGGCTACGGCGCGATGATCGGCCGCTCGCGGGTGATGAAGAGCGTGTTCCGCGAGATCGACCGCGTCGCGGCGAGCGACGTGACCGTCCTGATCCGCGGCGAGAGCGGTACCGGCAAGGAGCTCGTGGCCCAGGCGCTCCACGACGAGGGCGGCCGCGCGAAGGGCCCCTTCGTGGCCATCAACTGCGCCGCGATCCCCGAGAACCTTCAGGAATCCGAGCTCTTCGGGCACGAGCGGGGCGCCTTCACGGGCGCGCTTCAGCGGCGCCGCGGACGCTTCGAGCAGGCCCATGGCGGGACGCTCTTCCTCGACGAGGTCGCCGAGCTCAGCCCCGCGCTCCAGGCGAAGCTGCTCCGCGTGCTCCAGCAGCGCTCCTTCCATCGCGTGGGCGGGAGCGAGGAGATCCACGTGGACTTCCGGCTCGTGGCCGCGAGCCACCGGAGCCTCGCCGACGAGGTCGCCTCCGGGCGCTTCCGCGAGGACCTCTTCTTCCGCCTGGCGGTCTTCGAGCTGGACCTGCCGCCGCTCCGCGAGCGAGGCGACGACGTCTTCCTCATCGCGCAGCATCTCCTGACGCGCATGGAGCTCGACTCGCTCCCCTCGCTCTCGGACGCGGTGCGGGGCGTGTTCCGGGGCTACGGGTGGCCCGGCAACGTCCGCGAGCTCGAGAACGCGCTCCGGCGGGCCGCCGTGGTCTGCCGCGAGGGCGTCATCCAGCCCGACGACCTCCCGCGCCGCATCCTCGAGGACGCAGGCCCCGAGGCGCCGCCGCCCCCCTCCGCCGCGGAGCCCGCGCCGGCCGCGGAGCGACCCATGTCCATGGACGAGCTCGAGAAGCGCGCGCTCGTCGACGCCCTGGAGCGCGCCGACGGAAACGTGGCCGAGGTCGTCCGCCAACTCGGCATCGGCCGAACGACGGTCTACCGCAAGCTCAAGAAGTACGGCCTTCGCTGACCCGCATCGGGATCCCACCGTTCCGTTCCGGGACGGCACACCCGCCGGAAGCGCCGCGCCCGAACTGGCACGAGCCGTGAAAAGAGAGGGGACCAACGCCGCGGCGCACGCGGCACGGAGGTTCCCATGACGCATCGCATTCTCATCACCGGCGCCGGCGGCGCCGCGGCCGTCGGTCTTCTGAAGCACCTCGCGGACGACGCGGCCTACGAGCTCCTCGCGGGCGACGTCGACCCCATGGCCGCGGGCCTCTACCTCGTGCCCGAGGGGCGCCGCTTCCTGCTCCCCCGCGGCGACGCGCCGGACTTCGCCGCGCAGCTCCTGGCCCTCTGCGTGCGCGAGGGCGTCGGCGCGGTGCTGCCGACCGTGGACGCCGAGCTCCTCCCCGTGGCCGAGCATCGCGCGGCGTTCGAGGCCGCCGGCGTGCGCTGCATCGTCGCCGCTCCGGAGGCCCTCCGCGCCTGCCTCGACAAGGCCAAGCTGATGGCGCTCGCCGGGGACGCGGCGCCGCGGACGGCCATTCTCGACACCGCCTTCGACGCCTCGGACTGGACCTTCCCCGTCCTCGCCAAGCCCCGCTCCGGGAGTGGCGGTCGCGGCATCCGCGTCCTCGAGTCGGAGGAAGCGCTTCGCCAGGAGCCGCGCGCGGGCCGGGACATCGTCCAGACCTTCCTGCCGGGCATGGAGTACAGCGTCGACGTCTACGCGCGCGCCGACGGCCAGGTGCTGGCGGCGGTGCCGCGGGAGCGGCTCAAGGTCGACAGCGGCGTCGCCGTGGCCGCCCGCACGGTTCACGACGAGGACGTGCAACGCACGGCGCGCGAGCTCGTGACCCGCCTCGGCCTGACGGGCGTCTGCAACGTGCAGCTCCGCCGGGACGTCGCCGGCGTGCCCCGGCTCCTCGAGATCAACGCGCGCTTCCCGGGCACCATGGCGATCACCATCGCCTCGGGCGTCGACATGCCGCGCCTCTGGCTCCGCGAGGCCCTCGACGGCGAGCTCGTGGAAGGCCCCCTCGACTTCGAGAACACAGCGCTGGTGCGTACCTGGACCGAGCACGTGCTGGGCGCCGACGAGCTGCTCACAGCGAAGGGCACTCAGCACGTCAGCGTCGCGGCCTGACGCCATGACCACGGCCATCGCCGTGGTCTGCAGCACCCTCGTCCTCCTCGCGACGCTGCCGGTGCTGGGAGGCCTCTACCAGTTCCTCGCGCTCGCGTTCTCCGTGTTCGCGACGCACCTCGAGAAGGCGCGCCCCAACGTGCCCCGGGTCGCCATCCTGATCCCGGCCTGGAACGAGGGCGCCGTCATCGCGCCGACCATCGACCGGCTGATGTCCCTCGACTACCCGAAGGACCGGCTCCGGATCTTCGTCATCGACGACGCGAGCACGGACGAGACCCCGCACATCGCCATCGCCAAGGCGAAGCGCTGGCCGAACAACATCTTCCACATCCGGCGCGTCGCCGGCGGCGAGGGCAAGGCGCACACGCTGAACTACGGCCTCGACGTGCTCTGGACGGACGACTGGGTGGAAGCCGTGCTGATCATGGACGCGGACGTCATCTACACGCCCTCGTCGCTTCGGCGGATGGCGCGGCATCTCGTCGACCCGACCGTCGGCGCGGTCACCGCCTACATCAAGGAAGGAAGCGCGCCGCCGAACTGGGTGCAGCGTTTCATCACCTTCGAGTACGTGACGGCCACCGGCGCGTCCCGCCGCGCGCAGAACGTCTTCGGTTTCCTCGCGTGTTTGAGCGGCGGAGCGCAGCTCCACAGCCGCGAGAACATGATGGCCATCGGAGGTAAGATCTTCGACGACACGCTCGCCGAAGACACCTTCACGACCTTCAACACGCAGCTCGAGGGTCGCCGCGCCATCTTCGAGCCGAACGCCCTCGTCTACGCCGAGGAGCCGGCGACGCTGCGCATGCTCTGGAAGCAACGTCTCCGCTGGGCACGGGGGAACGTGCAGATCACGCAGGTCTTCGCGCGGCTCTGGGGCAACAAGGGGCAGCACGCCGGGCTCGGCTCCCCGACCATGTCTCTGCTCTGGTTCTCCATCTTCCTCATGCCGGTCTTCCAGATCGGCGCGGCCATCGGCCTGGTCGGCCTCTTCTTCACGAACGCACCCTGGGCCTGGACGCTCTTTCGCGTCTACTGGATCGTCGCGGCGCTCGTGTACCTGCTCGTCACCCTCGCGAGCTACGCCATCGACTGGGAGAGTGCGCGCAAGAGCTGGGTCGAGGGCATCATGTTCCCCGGCGCCATCAGCCTCGCGGTGATCCTGCACTCACTGGCGCCGCCACTCGTCGAGCCTCTGGTGGGTTTCGTCCACGCGAGCCTCGGTGGGAGCGACCGCATTCGCGACGGCTTCGTCCTCTTCCTCTACACGTGGACCGCGCTCTGCATGCCCTGCGCGTGGGCGAGCATGAAGCTGGCCGAGACCAAGCGCTTCGCGAAGCTCGGCGCTCCCCTCCTCTACCTCGCCGGCTACGGCCCCTTCCTCTGCGCCGTGACCTTCGGCGCCTACGTGAAGGAGTACCAGGGCGCGGCGAAGACCTGGGACAAGACCGAGAAGACGGGAACGATGGGATGAGGCACCTCGCCGTCGCGCTCGCCCTCGCGGCCTGCGCCCCGGTGGGGTTCCGCGACGCCGAATGGCGCGGCGAGCCCATCGAAGAGGGCCGCCTCCAATGGCGCGTTCGCGACGGGCGTGGGCACGGGCCGGGGCTCGGAGCCTGGTCCGCCCGGCACGTGCGGCCGCGGGACGGGGGCTTCGAGCTCCGGCTCCGCCGCGGGGTGGGGGCGGAGATCAGCGCTGCCCTCCCCCTCGGCGCCCTCGACGTGGACCTCACGCTCGAGAGCCTCGATGCACCCTTCGAGGCGCTCGGTCCGGAGGTCGTCGTGGGCGCCTTCGTCTACCGGCACGACACCTCCGAGGCGGACCTCGAGATCGCGCGCTGGGGGGACCGCCGATCGGCGAACGGACAGCTCGTCGTCGCCGCGGGGCCCTTTCGGCCGCCGCGGGCCATCGTGCGCTTCCCGCTCGAGGGCCCGCGCGTCGAGGCCGCGCTCCGCTGGCGGGGCGGGCGCCTCGCCTGGCGCGTCACCGACGGCCAGCGCCCGCTGCGCTGGAGCGCCCGAGGGCCACGCAACGCGGGCCATCGCCTGCACGTGAACGTCTGGGCCCGTCGCCCGGGGGCCGGGGAGGCGCGGATCTGGGTCCGGGCTCGCGCACGCGCCTCGGCTAGCATGGAGCCGTGGCCGACAAGCGGGACGTGATGGCGGCGCTGATCGCCAAGCTCGAGGCCGAGCACGCCGCGCTCGTCGCCAAAGCGCGGGACGCGGCGCGGGCGGCGACCCACGAGGAGGCGCGTCCGGAGAACGACAAGGACACGCGCGCCATCGAGGCCTCCTACCTCGCCCGGGGCCAGGCGGCCCGCGTCGAGGAGCTGGGCGAAACGATCACCCGGCTTCGCTTCGTGGAGCTCAAGGATCGAAGGGGCGCCCCGGCCGAGCCCGGCTGCCTGGTGGAGCTCGAGGCCGACGGCGAGGCCGGCACCTACTTCCTCCTCCCGGTCGGGGGCGGCGAGATCCTCGACGTGGACGGGCTCGCGGTGCGGACCCTGACGCCGGCGGCGCCCCTCGGCCGCGCCCTGGTCGGCAAGCGCCCAGGGGACGATTTCGAGCTCCGCGTGGGGAAGACGCTCCGGGAGCTGGTCGTGCTCACGGTGCGCTGAGGTCGGGCCCTCCGCGAAGGGCGCGAGGCGCTAGGGTCCGCCCATGGCTCCCTCGCCGCTCCCCTCGCGCCTCGCCTTCCCGGCGCGGGCCCTCTTCGCCTCCACCCTGCTCGTCGCGTGCGGCGGCACGCCGGAACAGCCGGCGCGCACGGCGGCGTCCGCGGAGGGCCTCGACGTGCGCTACGCCGAGCCCGTCGGTCGCCTCGTCACGGCGGCGCAGGCCGGCGAGCACTCGGGCTGGGCCTGGCTCGAGACGCTCTGCACGGAGATCGGCCACCGCCTCTCCGGGAGTCCCGGGCTCGCGCGGGCCGTGGACTGGACCGCGACGACGCTCGCGGGCGTCGAAGGCGTCGAGGTCGCGCGGCAGAGCGTGCAGGTGCCCTACTGGGTGCGCGGGGAGGAGAGCCTCGCGCTGGTCGCGCCGGACGCCGCGACCCTCGACGTGATCGGGCTCGGCGGGACCGTCGCGACCCCGGCGGAGGGCGTCGAGGGCCGGGTCGTGGTCATCGGCGCGCTCGAGGAGCTCGAGACGCGCGCGGACGAGATCCGCGGGAACGTCGTGCTCCTGAACGTGCCCATGCCGCCCTACGACGAGGAGAACCGGCGCGCCGGCTACGGCGCCGTGTTCCGCGTGCGTGTGGACGGCCCGGCGATGGCCGCCGCGCAGGGAGCGACGGCGGCCCTCGTCCGCTCGCTGACCAACGACCCGACGAGCCCCCCGCACACGGGCATGACCCGCTACGCCGAGGACGGTCCCCGGATCCCGGCGGCGGCCATCACGCTCCCCGACGCGGACCGCATCGCGGCGTGGGTGGCCGAGGGCCAGGAGGTGCGCGTCCGCCTGCGCACCAGCGGGCAGGATCTCGGGACCGCGGAGAGCCACAACGTGATCGGGGAGCTCGCCGGCACCGAGGCCCCCGAGGAGATCGTCGTGCTCGGCGGTCACCTCGACGCCTGGGACGTCGGCCAGGGATGCCACGACGACGCGAGCGGCGTGGTGAGCGCGATGGCCGCGCTCGAGCTCATGGTGCGTCTCGGGCTCCGGCCCCGCCGCACGCTCCGGGTGATCGCCTGGACCGCCGAGGAGAACGGCGGCTCGGGAGCCCGGGCCTACGCCGCGGAGCATGGAGGCGCCTCGCACGTCGCGGGCATCGAGTCGGACATCGGCGCGGCGCCCGTCATCGGCCTCCACCTCGAGACGGACGACGCACGGCGTGAGCGGGGCCTCGGCCAGCTCGAGGAGCTTCGCCGGCTCCTCGCGCCCATCGGCGTCGAGCTCGTCCGGCCCTCCTTCGCCGGGGCGGATCTGGGCCCGCTCACCGAGCTCGGCACGCCCGGCATCGGGCTCCTCCACGACCCGGCGCACTATTTCGACCTGCATCACACGCGCACGGACACCCTCGAGGCCGTCGACCGCGACGCCTTCCTCCAGGGCGTCGCCGTGATGGCCGCGACGGCCTTCGTGCTCGCGGACATGCCCGGGCACCTCGGCGAGTGATCAGCTCGGAAGGGTCTTCAGGGTCTTCCGCCGCTTGCGGCGCGGCGGCGCGTCGTCGCCCACGACGTGAGGGCTGAAGACGTTGTCCTTCCGGACGCCCTCCTCGACGCGGAAGGCGAACTTCAGGCTCGGCGCGCTCCGCATGTTGCAATCGGTCCGCTCGCAGAAGCGGCAGGTCGTTCCCACGGGCACGGCCTGGGTGGCCGCGTCGACGAACGGACGGTCGTTCGCATAGGTCACGTGCTTCGCGTCCTCGGCCTGGCAGCCGAGGCCGATGCTGTAGATGGTGCCCCGGCTGATGGACCCACCCTTGGCCTCGGCCTGGACCTTCGCGAAGCAGAAGAAGGTCGAGCCGTCGGGGTACTGGGAGTACTGCTTCCGCACGGCGTTCGGAGTCATGAAGGCCAGGTGCACGGCGAGCTTCGGGCAGCTCCCCTCGCGATGGGCGAAGCGCACGCCATCGCCCGAGTAGCGCTTCGAGATGTTCCCGGCGACGTCGACGCGATGGAAGTGCATGGGCACGCCGCGGCGCTTCGGGTCCCCGAGGTTGCAGATGCGGTGCGCCACGGTCTCGTAGGAGCTCTCGAAGATGCGCGCGAGGAGCTCGACGTCGTAGCGGGTCCGCTGCACCTGATCGAAGAAGACCCCGTAGGGCAGGAGCAAGGCGCCGGCGAAGTAGTTCGCCAGGTGGATCTTCACGAGCGGCAGCGTCTCCTGATGCCGCGGCCGGAACCCCGCCAGGATCGGCTCGTGGATCCTCTCTTCCTCGAAGAGACGGAGCGCGAGCGTGTGCGCGAGCTGAAACTTCACGCGCTGCTCGGCCATGCTGTCGCTGAGTGTCAGCGTCTTCCCATCGAAGCGACGGACGACGCTCGCCCCGAGCCGCTGGGACTCTCGCGCGACGCGCACGTCGTAGTCCGCCTCGAGCACCCGGGTCAGCACGTCGGCGCTCGCCCTGCGCGCGAACGCATGCTCCCGCGCGAACTCCTCGGCGCGGACCTCGAGGCTCGCGAAGTGGTTCCGGTGCCTCACGAGGAACTCGCGGACCTCGTCGAAGGGATGGTGCTCGTAGCTCGGATCGACCGTCGGGGGCTCGCTCCGGCGCGGCGCGGCGAGAGTCCCGGGCTCGGTCTCCGGCTCGGGCTGTTCCGCGAGGAGCTGGTCGAGCTGGCTCCGCGTCGTCTTGTAGAGGTTGAAGAGCGCGGTGATGGTCGTGACCACCTTCGGCTCGGCGCTCAAGCCGCGGAGGTCGGTCTCGCTCAGGTTCAGCGAGCGGAGCAGCGGCTCGTCGAGGAGCCGCGCGAGGCCGTCGTCGACGCGGCTCTCGCCCACGGACGCCATGAAGGCCTCCATGGTCACGCCGTAGAGGTCGAGGGCCTTGAAGAGGAGCGGTAGCTGGACCGTGCGCTTGCCCTTCTCGAGCAGCGAAAGATAGGCCGGCGAGATCTCCAGACGGCGGGCGACGTCGCCCTGGGTCAGCCCGCGAGAGGTCCGAAGCTCCCGCAGCCGGGGGCCGAGCGCCGCGTTGCGAGGGTCCTGCGCCATGGGGCGACTTTACTATATGTTGATGCCGTGTGCCGCATCACAACCTGTAAATCCTCGCCCATCACACATCTAACGACATTCGCAGAGGTGGATTTTTTCACCCCGCGAGAATGACGCATTGCGTCGGCCGCGTTTACGGGTTAACTAGTAAACCTGTTGACGTGTAAAGGCCGCCGCGGCTCGACCGTGCTGTCCGTTGGCCCCGCCGGAGTCTCATGAGCGAACGCGACCGTCCCTGGATCATGCGCACCTACGCGGGCCACAGCACCGCGAAGGCCTCGAACGCGCTCTACCGGACGAACCTCGCCAAGGGCCAGACGGGCCTGAGCGTGGCCTTTGATCTGCCCACGCAGACCGGCTACGACGCGGACCATCTGCTCGCGCGCGGCGAGGTCGGGAAGGTCGGCGTTCCCGTCTCCCACCTCGGCGACATGCGCACGCTCATGGGGGGCCTCCCCGTCGAGCAGATGAACACGTCGATGACGATCAATGCGACGGCGGCCTGGCTGCTCTCGCTCTACGTCGCGCTCGCCGACGAGCAGGGCGCCGACGTGTCGCGGCTCCGCGGGACGACGCAGAACGACATCGTCAAGGAGTACCTGAGCCGCGGGACCTACGCGTTCCCGCCCGCGCCCTCGCTCCGGCTGATCACGGACATGATCGGCTTCACGGTCGAGCACGTTCCCAAGTGGAACCCGATCAACATCTGCAGCTACCACCTGCAGGAGGCCGGGGCGACGCCGGTGCAGGAGCTCGCCTACGCGCTCGTCACGGCCATCGGCGTGCTCGATGCGGTGAAGGAGGCCGGCAAGGTGCCGGCGGAGCGCTTCCCCAAGGTCGTCGGGCGCATCTCCTTCTTCGTGAACGCGGGCATCCGCTTCGTGGAGGAGATGTGCAAGATGCGCGCGTTCGTCGCGCTCTGGGATCGCATCTGCCGCGAGCGCTACGGCGTCGAGGATCCGAAGCTCCGGCGCTTCCGCTACGGCATGCAGGTCAACAGCCTCGGCCTGACGGAGCAGCAGCCGGAGAACAACATCCTCCGCATCGTTCTGGAGATGCTCGCGGTGACGCTGAGCAAGGACTCGCGCGCGCGGGCCATCCAGCTCCCGGCCTGGAACGAGGCCCTCGGGCTGCCGCGCCCCTGGGACCAGCAATGGTCCCTGCGGGCCCAGCAGATCCTCGCCTACGAGACGGACCTCCTCGAGTACGGCGACCTCTTCACCGGCAGCGTCGAGGTGCAGAAGAAGCAGCAGTCCCTCGAGGACGAAGCCTGGGCCGAGGTCGAGCGCGTGCTCGCCGAAGGGGGCGCCGTCGCGGCGGTCGAGAGCGGGAGCATCAAGCAGCGCCTCGTCGAGTCGAACGCGGCCCGGCTCCGCCGCATCGAGGCCGGCGAGCAGATCGTCGTCGGCGTGAACAAGTACCTCGAAGGCGCGCCCTCGCCGCTCGTCGCGGACCTCGACGACGCCATCCTCGTCGTCGATCCGAAGGTCGAGGCCGAGCAGGTCGAGAGCCTCCAGCGCTGGCGGAAGGAGCGCGGCGACGTGTCGGCCGCGCTGGGCGCCCTCCGCGAGGCCGCCGCCGGGGACGCGAACATGATGCCGGCGTCGATCGCGGCGGCGAAGGCCGGGGTCACGACGGGCGAATGGGCCGGTGCGCTCCGCGAGGTCTTCGGCGAGTACCGCGCGCCGACGGGCATCGCGGCGAGCGCGCCGCTGACCCCGAGCGTGCAGAGCGGCGAGGGCGAGACCGCGCGCATCCGCCGGGAGCTCGGGGACCTCACGGAGAAGCTCGGCCGGCGCCCGCGGCTCCTCGTCGGCAAGCCCGGCCTCGACGGGCACAGCAACGGCGCCGAGCAGATCGCGCTCAAGGCGCGCGACGTCGGCTTCGACGTCGTCTACGAGGGCATCCGTCTCACGCCGGCGCAGATCGCATCGAGCGCGCTCGAGGAGGGAGTGCACCTCATCGGCCTCTCGATCCTCAGCGGCTCGCACGCGGCGCTCGTACCGGAGGTGCTCGAGGCGCTGAAGGAGGCGGGCGTCGAGGCGCCCGTCGTGGTCGGCGGCATCATCCCGGACGCGGACGCGGGCAAGCTCCGCGAGGTCGGCGTCGCGCGCGTCTACACGCCGAAGGACTTCGAGCTCGACCGCATCATGAGCGACCTCGCGGAGCTCGTGGCGGAGGCAGCGCGCGCGTGAGCGCGAGCCCCGCGAGGCGGCCGGGCCCATCGCCCGAGTCGCTCGCCGCCGGTCTCCGGCGGAAGGAGCGCCGGGCCGTCGCGCAGGCGCTGAACCTCGTGGAGGACGCCCGCCCCGCCGCCCGCGCCCGCATCGCCGAGCTCCTTCGCCTGGTGCGGGAAGACGTCGCCGAGGCCGGGCACGTCGTCGGCGTGACGGGTCCGCCGGGCGTCGGAAAGAGCACCCTGAGCGCCGCTCTCGCCCGCACGCTCCGGCGGCGCGGCCAGCGCGTGGGCGTCGTGGCCGTGGACCCCTCGAGCCTCGCGAGCGGCGGGAGCCTCCTCGGCGATCGCGCGCGCATGGGCGAGGGGGCGCCGGACCCCGGCCTCTTCATTCGGAGCCTCGCCACAGGCGGCCACGCGGGCGGCCTC
>JBCDGX010000094.1:0-12525 GCA_038750805.1 Myxococcota bacterium | reverse complement strand
GAGCAGGAGAACGAGCGGGCAAGCAAGAACGTTCATGCCGACACTCTAGCCGATGCCGGAGCGTTGGCTCACGAGCGTCCGAACCCGAGGCGTTCATCCTCGGCGAGCGCGGGCCAGGTGCGGTTTGGACGGGATATCCGTCGGAAATCGCCTCCCACGTACGTTCTGGACGGGATTTCCTGCGCGAAGCACCACCCGGGTGCCCGGACGTGTCGTCTTGGGTCCCGTTTTGGGGCGCCGCTGGGCTCGTCGTTCCGCGGCGGGGACAATCGGGGCGGCTCGTGGCGTGCAGGGGAGGAACTTGCGCCGGCGAGCGCACCTCGGGTGCGTTTCGAGATGGAGTTCCTCTCCGGAACGCACCCAAGGTGCGATTTGGGGTCATGGATGACACCCCGATGGGCGGCGCGACCAAGGCGCCGCAGGCGAGCCCCCCGAGGCGAGCCGGTGAGCGGGAGGCAAGGACGGTCCCTCGCCACGCCGACGAGCCCACCGACGAGGATCGGTTAGCTTCGCATCGTGGTCCGCGCCCTCGCACTCTCGCTCGCCATCGTCCTCGGGGCGGGCTGCGCGGCGCGCCTTCCACCGCCCGAGCGGGCGCAGCGCATGGAGTGCCGGCGGGCCCGCGCCGCCGTGGCCGGGAAGGGCCTGGCGCTCACGGTCGGGTCGGCGGTGGTCCTCGTGGCCGTGGGCGCCGTCGCGGCGTTGGCTGGGGGCTCGCCGAGCTTCCGTGGCTTCGGCAACGACCCGCGCCGCTCCCGGGAGCGCGCGCGGCGTCTCGCCGTATGCCGCGAGCCCCGCCCCGAGCCGGCGCGTCCCGAGCCCCGAGCCGTCCCGGCCAAGCGCTGAAGGCGCGCTCCCTGGGGGGAAGGGTGCGGCCGCCCGCGTAGGTTCCGAGGCCATGTCCGCCTCTCCGACCTCGCCACGCCCCGCCGGGCGCGTGCTCGTCTCCGTGGTCCTCGGCCTCGCCTTCGTCGCTGCCGCGGCGCTCCTCGCGGGTGCCTTTCGCCACAAGGTCGACGTCGAGACGCGGAACGTGATCCGGGTCGCGGGCTCGGCGACCGTACGCGTGACCAGCGACCGCGCCATGTGGTCCGCCGTCGTCAGCGCGCGCGGCGATACGCTCCAGGGCGCCTACGCCGTGCTCGCCGACCACAGCCGGCGTACCCGCGCGGCGCTGGTGGCGGCCGGCGTCGAGGACGCGGAGATCACCGTCGAATCGGTGCGCACGGAGGAGCTTCATCCACGCCATCCGGAGCGGGGCTACCTCATCCAGGACGTGATCAGCGGCTACGCGCTCTCCCAGCGCATCCGGGTCACGAGCGACGACGTCGAGCGCGTCACCCGGGTCTCCCACGACGTCACGACGCTCATCGAGGAAGGCGTCTCGATCCGAAGCCAGGCCCCCGAGTACCTCTTCAGCGAGCTCGGCGACGTGAAGATCCGCCTCGTCGGCGAGGCCACGGAGAACGCCCGGCTCCGCGCCGAGCAGGTCGCGGAGAACACCGGCGCGTCGCTCGGCGCGCTCCTCGACGCTCGCGTCGGCGTGATCCAGGTGAACGCCGCCAACGAGACCCGCGCGACCTGGGACGGGGTCAACGACCGGCGCTCCATCGACAAAGACGTGATGGTCGTCGTGCGCACGCGCTTCGCCCTGGACTGAACGGCCGGCGCTCGCCGTGCGAGTTGTCTGACGGGCGCGATGCCGCGCGCACACCCAGGGAGGCCATGCGCTCGCGTTGCCTCCTGGCCCTCCTCGTCCTCGCGGGGGCGTGCCACCGCTCCACCGTCGTCGGGGAGCCCGAGGAGCGTGCGACGACCGACGGCGGCCGGATCCGGGACACGGGCCTTGCCCGTCCGGAGGACCTCGGCGGAGGGGACGCGGGGCGCGGCCTCTGCCCGGCCGCCTGCCAAGACGAGCGCTTCGCCACGTCCGCCGACGCCGTCGCACCCTGCGATTGCTGTCCCGCCGACTGGTGGGTGCGGGGCACGGCGGACGCCTACGTCCCGAGCGCCCCGGACGTCCGCCTCTCCGTCGAGCTCGATGCGACGTTTGCCGACCTCGGCGCGAGCTTCGTGGCGACCTGGGGCGGCGTGGAGGCCACGGGTCGCGGGGCGCGCGTGACCCTCGAGGTGGCCCCGGGGGCCGAGGCGGCCGCATTCACGCTGCCCGGCGCGGATTCGGCGGACCTCGCGTGGGTGGCCGTGGGCCAGCCGGTGCTCGTCGAGGTGCTTCAGAACCCCGGCGCGGGTGACAGCGAGCCGCGCCTCGTGTTTCGCGTCGCAGAGCCCGGCGGTCGCTGGCTCGTCGCCGCGCGCGATGACGAGAGCGCTTCGACCCCGGGGTCCCGCCCGCGCATGCTCGCTCCCGGGGTGTTTCTCACGCCGAATCCCCGGGCCACCTGTACTGCCGCACCGAGCGAATGCTGGACGTTCGGGGTCCACGGCGCAGAGCTGAGCCTCGCGGGTGCTCGCGCCGTCGTCGAGGCTGGGGAGACCGCCGAACTCGTCACCGGCGAGGGCGAGCGCTACGCCTTCCGCGCTGCCTACCGGCTCCGGTGCTGCGCCGAAGCACAATGCGCCGACTCGTCCTACTCGGGGCAGGGGGCCGGCTGGATGGTCCTCCGGGCGCCCTGAGCGCCCGCGGCGAGGACGTCACGTAAGGGGTTGGGCCGGAGCGCGCAGGCTCGCCAGGAGATGGGCCGCGGCGACGACGGTCTCTTCGCTCGGCGCCGGGCGCACGGGGAGGTGAAGCCGCGCGCCCCGCCGGTCCGTCTGAAGCCGCGCTCCGTGGAGCGGCGCGAGCGCCGGCGCCGGGATGTGCGGCGTCGGGTCCTCCCCGAGCACCAGGTCCGACGCGGGCAGGGCGAGGGGCACGGCGAGCACGAGCTCCGCGTCCTGGTAGCCGCGGAGCTCGGGCCGCACGTGGAGGCGCGCCTGGAAGGGACCGCCGGCGACGGCGCCCGCCGCGCGCACGCCCTCGACGCGGACGCCCTCGAGCACCTCGAGGGGGGCGATCCAGGCGGTCCCGAAGCGGGCGAGGGCGGCGGCGAGCTTGCGCGCGCTCAGAAACGGGGGGCTGCCGGGCGGCGCCGGCGTCGTCCGGACGCTCACCGTGCCGTTCTCCGCGCGGACCTCGAGGAGCGCGTCCCCGAGCTCTCGCACGAGCGCCTCCGCGTCGCCCTCGAAGGCATGCTCGGCCAGGGTGCGGTGCAAGGCGTCGAAGCTCAGCGCCTCGCCCTCGGGCCAGGCCACGAAGCGCGGGCCCCCGCCCACGAGGAAGCCGGCGACGTGGAGGTCCTCGACGGTCGCCGCCGCTTTGCCCGTCGCGTCGGCGACCGCGCGGCCGCTCGAGACGACGACGTCGCCCTCCGGGGCGCTGACCTCCGGCAGGCCTCGGAGCCGGTCCCCGAAGGTGCCCGATTCGCGGTAGGAGCCGCCGCGCTCCTGCGCCCAGGCCTCCCAGTCCGCGTTGTTCTCGGCCTGGGCGCGGTCCCAGCGCTTCGCGAGCACCCAGAGGATCGCGGCGCCCACGCTGACGAGGAGCGCGAGATCGAGGCGGGAGAGGAGGAGCGCCACCCCGGGAGCATGTGGCCGAACTCGGTGCTGTGAAGCCCGGAGCGGCGCGTGGCGTGAGCCCGCGAGGGCTCGCGGGGAGTCCGAGGCGCCAGGCCGAGCGTTCGGGGCCTGGAACAGCCCCGTGGGTTGGGGCGCCCACGGGCCCTTGTCTCGCGGATCGACGCGGGCGAAGCGCTAAGGGAAGCCGGGGCGGCCTGGAACAGCCCCGTGGGTTGGGGCGCCCACGGGCCCTTGTCTCGCGGATCGACGCGGGCGAAGCGCTAAGGGAAGCCGGTACCGGCCTCGAACAGCACAGCCCGATTACTTGACCCCTTCGGGCCCGAGGGCTAGCGAACCTGGCCGCGCACGAGCCCTGGGCGAAGGGGATCGCGCGTGGCCCCCCGCAGGGCGAAAGCGAGGGCAGGATGAGCGAAGATCAGAAGCCCGCCGAGGCGCGGGACGAGAGCGAAGCGTCCGCGCCCCGTGGCGTGTTGGGCTTCGTGCGCGCCGTGCTCGGCAACAAGCGCGCGATGCTCGCGCTCAAGCTCGCCTTCACCGTGGCGATGCTCTCCGTCGTCTACGACAAGGTGCTCAAGCGCGACGGCGCCGAGGACCTCCTCGGGCGCCTCGGCGACATCGACGCCGGCTGGTTCGTGCTCGCCATCGCCATGCAGCTCACGGCGATCACCTTCGCCACTTTCCGCTGGCGGGCGCTCCTCCGCGGCCAGGGCATCCGGCCGGGCCCGGGCTTCCTCGCCGGCTCGATCATGATCGCGCGCTTCTGGGGCGCGTTCACGCCCGGCGGATTCACCGGCTTCGGCGGCTGGCGCATCTTCGACGTCGCGAACCACACGGGGAAGACGGCGCGGGCGACGGCCACCATCGCGGTCGAGACGCTCCTCGGGCAGGTGGCCTTCGGGCTCGTGGTGATGGGCGCCTCGCTCTACGGCGAGCGCTTCCTCGGCACCGGCGGCGTCCTGCTCGTGAACGCCTTCTTCCTCGGCATCGTGTCCGTGGCTCTGACGCTCCTCGCGCGGCCCCGGCTCTTCCGCCTCGCCATCCGCCTGCTGCCGAAGGCCGTGCAGCCGAAGTTCCACTCGCTCGTCGACGCGGTCTGCGCCTACGAGGGCAAGGGCTGGATCCTCGCGCAGGCCGTGGCCCTCGGCGTCGGCGTGCACGCCTTCAACAACCTGATCTACGTGTGCGCCGCGCGCGCCGTCGGGGCGGAGCTCGGCATCGGCTACGTGTTCTTCGCGTCCAGCCTCCAGATCTTCGCGACGCTCATCCCCGCGTCCATCAACGGCATCGGGCTCCGGGAGACGGCCGCCGTGGCGCTCTACACGAGCCCGCTCGTCGGCCTCCCCATGGCCGTCGCCGTGCTCATCCCGACCGTCGGCTTCGCGGCCGAGATGCTCGTCTCCTCGGTGGGCGGGCTCGTTTTCCTCGCGCGGCGCTCGGGCTACGCGCCGACCATCGAGGTGGACGACGCGGATCGTGAGGAGGCCTTCGAGCGCGAGCTCCCAGAAGTTCCGCCGGAGGCCTGGCCACAGGTGCCCCGGGCCGTCGCCATCGGGGCCGGTGCGGGCCTCCTCGCCGGGTTGCTCATCGGCGCGACGGAGGGCCTGGTGATCGCGCTCGGCGGCGACGGGCGAAGCGGCTACGGCGTGCTCGCCTACGGCGCCCTCGTCTACGGCGTCTTCTGCGCGTCCGCTGCCGCGACCATGCTCGGCGTCCTCGCCTGGGTCGGCCGCTTCATGCGTCGCGGGGCCGTGCCCGAGGCCGACGCCTACGCCCGCACGGCGGCGCTCTTCGTCGCGATGTTCGGCCTCGTCATCGGGGTCTTCCTCATCCGTCGCGACGTCTTCGACGAGAAGCTCGTGCTGAAGAGCCCCGAGGGCCTCGGTGTGCTCGTCGCCTGCGCGGTCGTCGCCGCGGCGCTCTACGCCGGCCTCTGGATCGGTCTCCGGGCGCTCGCCCGGAAGACGCCCTTCCTGCTCCGCACCTGGGGCAGCCCCGCGGTCTGCGGCGTCGTCCTCGCCGTCCTCGCCGCCGGCGCGCTTCTCGTGGGCGAGCCGGCGAGCGCGGCCAACGGTGGCCCGGACCGGCCGGCGCCCGAGGGCGCGGGCAACGTGCTCTTCGTCGTCGTCGACACCCTCCGTGCCGACCACCTGCCAGGCTACGGCTACGAGAGCGGGAGCACGCCGAACCTCGAAGCCTTCGCCGCGGACGCGATCCGCTTCGACCAGGCCTTCGCGAACGCGAGCTGGACCCGCCCGAGCTTCGCCTCGATCCTGAGCGGTCGGCTCCCCGGCAACCACGGCGTGATGGCCAAGACCGACGCGCTGCCAGACGCGCTCGTGACGATGCCCGAGGCCTTCCACGCGAACGGCTGGCACACGCGGGGCCTCGCGACGAACCCGAACCTGCAGGTGCTCTACAACTTCCAGCAAGGCTTCGATCGCTACGACTACCTCCAGGCCGATCGCGTGCTCTGGGCCGAGGGCGCGTCCGCGAAGCTCCTCCTCCTCGAGGTCTTCCGGAAGGTCGTGAACAAGGCCTACGCGCTCGCCAAGTACGTGCCGCCGGGGCTCTACTACCGCGAGGCCGCGGACGTGAACCGGCGGGTCGTGGAGTGGCTCGACGAGCCTTCGCCGGCGCCCTTCTTCTACTTCGTCGGGTACATGGACCCGCATGACCCCTACTACGTGCATCCCTACGACGGGACGGGCTACGCGCGGAACGCCAACCCGCGCCCGGAGCCCGAGGAGGCCGACACGCTGCGGCGCCTCTACGACGGGGAGATCACCTACTGGGACGAGCGCTTCGGCGAGCTCATCGCCGAGCTGAAGGCGCGCGGGCTCTACGAGGACCTCACCATCGTCATCACGAGCGACCACGGCGAGGAGTTCTGCGAGCACGGCGGCTTCTGGCACGGGACGACGCTCTACGACGAGCAGGTGCGCGTGCCCCTCTTCGTGAAGCTCCCCGAGAACCGCCGCGGCGGCACCGTCGTGCGCCATTGGGTGCAGAGCATCGATCTCATGCCGAGCCTGCTCCGCCTCGAGGGCATCGAGGTCCCCGCGGGCGTGCAGGGCGGCGACATCTTCGAGGGCTCGGACGTGGTCTACGCCGAGGAGAGCCACGAGGGGAACGTGCTCGAGGCCGTGCGCGAGCGCCGCGGCACGGACGAGTGGAAGCTCATCACGGCGAACGAGGGCAACCCCCGCGGCCTCGCCCCCGAAGAACTCTACCGCGTCGACTTCGACCCCGGGGAGCAGCGGAACCTCGCCGAGGACGCCGAAGCTCTCGCGGCGACTCAGGAGCAGCTCGCGGCGCAGCGCCGCCGCGCCCAGGAAGGCGCCCTCGAAGCCATCACCCGCGAGCTCGGCCGGGACCAGCTCCAGCAGAACTGCGCCCTCGGCTACGAGGCCCGCGAGAGCTGCTGCGCCCAGGGGCTCGAGGCGTACTGCGATTGATACTTTTCGCGCGCGTACCATTTTTCGATGACGGTTGTCCACCTCTCCGGGCACTCCACCGACCATGGCTACGCACGCACTTCGCTCGTCCGGGCGCCTGGCGCTCGCTCTCCTCCTGGGTGGCTGCTCCACGACGGTCATCGTCGGCAGCATCGACGGCGGCGCGCCCGACGGTGGCTCCCTCGACGGAGGCCTCGACTTCGGCGCGCCGGATGGTGGCCTCGACCTGGGCATGCCGCTCTGCGACGACGGCAACCCCTGCACGCGCGACCGTCTGGTGGCGGGCGCCTGCGAGCACACGCCCCTCGCCGACGGCACGGCCTGCGACGACGGCGACCGCTGCACGCACGCCGACGTCTGCGGCGCCGGGGTGTGCGTCGGCCAGGCCGGCGCGGAGGGCCCGGCGGAGGTCCTCGCCAGCGTCGAGCCTCGCTTCCGCGGCCAGGGCACGGCCGTCGGCGGCGGGCGCTTCCTCTTCATCGACCGCGCCGCCTCGCCAGTGACGCTGGTGCTCGCGCGTGCCGAGACGTCGGGGTTCACCAGCCTCGACGAGGCCCCGGCGCCCATGGGCGCGCGCCTCGTCGAGTCCCTCGGGCCGGACCTCGCCGTCGTCCAGACGCAGGCGGGCGGGCAGATCGTCGAGCTTCGCGGCGACCGGCTGCGTCTCCGCGGCACCTTCGCCGCGAACGGGGCGCCCATCGAGGTGGCCTACGACGGTGACCGGCTCTGGGTCTGCTCCGCCGTCGACTGGCTCACGACCGAGCTTCGCGAGTTCGACGCGCGCGACCTCGGGGACCTGGTGGACGCGGGCGTCGTCCCGGAGAGCTGCCAGTCCCTCACGGTCGCGACCACGGGCGCCGGCGCCTACTTCACGACCAGCTTCGACGAGGTCTTCCGCCTGGTCCCGCGGGCGGGCCTTCCCGCGCGCGCCGAGTCCATCGGCGAGAGCGCGCAGGCCGTGCACGCGTTCCGGGGCGCGCTCACGCTCACGACCTCGCGGGGCGTCCGCGTCCTGCACGAGGTCGGCTTCGTCCCCTTCGCCCACTTCGAGGCCGACCCGAGCGAGTGGGTTCGCTCGGCCCGCGTGACGCCCCGGGGCCTCGACGTGCTCGTGAGCGGTGCCAGCGGCCTCCGCCTCGAGGTTTACGCCATCGACGAGGGGGCGACGCCAGTGCTCTCGCTGCGCGGGAGCGAGGTCATCGAGCGCCGCACGCTCCTGAACGGCCGCGCCAGCGGCTGGGCCAGCCACGAGGAGGGCCTCCGCATCGTGGAGACGGGCCGCGCGTTCCTGCTCGGCGATGACCCGCCCTTCCTGCGTGAGGTGCAGGACCCGGACGTGAGCTGGCCCTCCGGCCTGCGCGTGGTCGGCGCGGAGGCGCGGCTTCGGAACGCGCAGCGCGCCGTGCGCATCGACCTGAGCGATCCGGCGAACCCGGTCTCGCTCGCCGGGGGCGCCCACGGGGGCGACCCGGAGGTCGTCGCCCTGGAGATCGACGGCGCGGGCCGCGCGGCGCTCCACGCCGACGAGCGCCGGGCCAGCTACCTGCGCAGCATCGATGCCCTGAACTTCGCGAGCTCGGCCTTCCTGCCGCCGGCGGACGTGGTGATCCGGCGCTTCGGCGCGGACGGCCGCGCCATCGACCGGGGCCGCTTCGACGTCGGTTTCCACGCCGATCCCACACGCTGGGACCGGCTGAGCGTGACCGATGCCTTCCTCTACCTGACGCAACGCTCGCGGGAGGACGACGCGCGCCACGTGGACCTCGAGCGCTGGAGCTTCGCGGCCCTGGAGGGCGCGGGGACGACGCCACCGCCGGAGCTCGGGCTTCGCCTCGAGGCGCCGGACGGCGGAAGCCTCCGCCAGCACGCGCGCCTTCACGGCGACGACGCCACGGCCTTCGTGACGGTCGCGCCGGATGGGAACATGGCCATCTGGTGGCAGCCTCTGAGCGCGGGCGCGGCCCCCATCGGGCCCTTTCTCCTGGGCGAGGGCTGGGTGCCTGCGGACGTCGCGGTCGCGGGCGACCGGGTGCTCGTCGTCGCCGGCAGGAGCGAAGCCGGGGCCGGCGTTCGGGAGACCCTCGTGCTCGCCCTCGAGCGGGACGCGGCCGCGCTCCGCGAGGTCGGCCGCCGGGATTTCCCGAGCCATCGCGAGAGCTGGCTCGGCGGTCGGCAGATCGTCGCGATGGACGGGGCCTTCCCCTACGTCTACGTCGCCGAGGGCGTGGTCGGTGCCCCGGAGGGTGCCCTCCTCGGGTTGCGCTGGGACGACCTGGCGGGGCCCGTCGCGACCTACGAGGTCGGGGTGGCGGCCATCCCCGCGGCCTTCGAGCGGAGCGCGGACGCCTGGGTCATGACCTGGGCCGACCGGCTCGTCGTCGGCGGGGTGTGGTGCGAATGACGCCCGCGACGGCTCCCGCCCTCACGCGAAGAGGAGCTTCACGTAGCGGCGAAGCTCGAGGAGCTGCGACACGAGGAGGGTCGGGTCGTTCATGGTCCGCGAGGTCACGATGCCGCCCTCGAGCACGCCGTTGAGCAGGTCCGCCAGCGCGCCGAGGTCCACCTCTTCCCGGGGCGCTTTGGCCGCGGCGGCGGCCTCGAAGAGCTCGAGGAAGAGCGCGCGCCAGCCCGCGAGCCCCTTCGCCGCCATGGCCCGCACCTCGGGATCCACGAGCTGACTCTCGTAGGTCATGGACGCCACGAGGCAGCCCGGGTGCACGCCCGGGAGGTCGCCCATCGCCTCCGCCAGGAGCTTCAGGAAGAGAAGGAGGCGCTGCACCGGGTCCTCGACCAGCTCGTCGGCGCGTTCCCGGAGCCCGCGAAAGAAGGCGTCGTCGGCGTCCAGATAGGCGCGCATGAGCGCGCGCGCGAGGTCGGATTTGCCGCGGAAATGATAGAAGAAACCGCCCTTGGTGAGCTCACACTCGGCGACGATCTGGTCGATGCTCGTCCCCGTGAAGCCCTGCTCGAGGACCAGGCGCTGGCTCACCTCGAGGATGCGCGCGCGCGTCTCGTCCGCCTTGGCCACGCGTTCACTGTACCGGCGGTGCAGTCAGGGGTCGAGCGGCGCCCCGGGCGTGGTCAAGGCGCCTGATTCATTGATGAATTTTCCGCACCTGGAGTTCAGGGGCGGATGGCCCGGGAGCCCGTAGGTTTTCCGGGCCGACCGAAGAGTCGCCACTGGAGAAGCCCCATGCCCGACGCCATTCCGACGCCCCTCGACATCCTGCTCGACCCCATTTCCCTGATCGTGATCGCCCTCTACGGCGGGCTCATGCTCTGGGAGACCCTCGCCCCGGCGCGCCCGCTTCCGCGCGTGGCCGGCTGGCACCTCAAGGGCATCACCGCCTTCGCGGGCTACTTCTTTCTCTCGTCGTACCTGCCGCTCTTCACGGACGGGTTTCTCGCCGAGCATCGCCTGGTCGATCTGAGCGGGCTTCCCCTTGCCGCGCAGATCGGCCTCGCCCTGCTCGTCTACGAGCTCGGCGCCTACGCCTACCACCGCGCCATGCACGAGCGCCGTGGGCTCTGGCTGGCGTCCCACCAGATGCACCACAGCGCCGAGCGCCTCGACGTCGCCGGTGCCTTCTGGTTCTCCCCCGTCGACATGGTCGGCTGGACCCTGGTCGGGAGCCTGACGCTCGTCGGCGCGGTCGGCATCGGCCCGGAGGCCGCCACGGCGGTCCTCCTCGCCCTGACCTTCCTCGGGATCTTCCAGCACGCGAACGTCCGGACGCCGCGCTGGCTCGGGGTGATCGTGCAGCGGCCGGAGAGCCACGCCCTCCACCACGCGCGCGGCGTGCACGCGAAGAACTTCGCGGACCTCCCCCTCGTCGACATGCTCTTCGGGACCTTCGAGAACCCCGAAGGCTTCGCGCCGGACCAGGGCTTCTACGAGGGCGCCTCGAGCCGCGTGCTCGAGATGCTCGCCTTCCAGGACGTGAGCGAGCCGCGGCCAGACGCCGAGCTCCAGCGCCCTTCCTGGGCCTGATCCTCGGCGAAAACGCGCCGGGCGCTGTTCGAACGCACGTTCGTCCGGCGCCCGGCGTAACACGTTCTTGCAGGCAGGCCGCCCGTCACGGCATCGTGACGCGTAGGGCGCCCCGCGCCCGGAAGCAGGTCTTCGTGGTTCGTGATGCTTGGCTCCTTCGCGCGACGTGCGTCGCGCTCCTTTCCTTCGCCGGGGCGTGCGCCGACGGCACGACGGTGATCGGCGGCGACGCGGGCGGCGGCGACGCCGGCGTCACCGGGGACAGGGGAGGCAGCGCCGACGGGAGCACGGACATGCCGATGACCGTCGACCTGGGGACGGACACGGGCGTGGACATGCCCGGCGTCGACCTCGGCAGCGATGGCGGCCTCCCGGACACGGGCATCGACATGCCGCCCCCGCCCTGCGGCGCCATCGGCGACCTCTGCTGCCCCATGGACCAGTGCGACGAGGGCGGCGTCTGCGACGACACGGGCCGCTGCGTCGCCTGCGGCGTGGTCGGTGAGGTCTGCTGCGAGGACGACGCCTGCTCCGCGGGCCGCTGCGTCGACGGGACCTGCGACGATTGCGGCGCCCTCGGCGAGACCTGCTGCGCCGACGGGAGCTGCGCCGACGGGAGCTGCGTCGCCGACATCTGCACCGATTGCGGCGGTGCCGGCGAGGCGTGCTGCCCCGGCGACGTCTGCGACGCGGGCACGGTCTGCGGCGCCGCCGACGTGTGCACGCCCTGCGGCGGCCCCGGCGAGGTCTGCTGCGAAGCGTCGTCCTGCGAGGCCGACGGATGCTGCGTCGGCGGCCTCTGCACCGGCGAGGGCTCGACCTGCCCCGACGTCGGCGGCACCTGCATGGACGCGAGCTGCGGTGGCTGCGGCGCCGTCGGCGAGGAGTGCTGCGACGGCGACGTGTGCACGGCCGCCAGCTCGGTTTGCGACGGCGACACCTGCGTCTCCTGCGGCGGCCTCGGCGAGGTCTGCTGCGACGACGGCTCCTGCGGCGCCGGGGCCGCCTGCGGCCCGACGGGCGTGTGCTCCCCCTGCGGCGGGCCCGGCGAGATCTGCTGCGGCGGCGACAGCTGCGACACGGGCTTCGCCTGCGGCGACGGCGACCTCTGCGTCGCCTGCGGCGGGCCCGGGCAGGTCTGCTGCGACGGCAACACCTGCGGCGGCACCGCCTGCTGCGACGCCCTCGAGGGCGAGTGCGTGGCCGCCGGTGGCGACTGCGTCTTCGGCGAGTGCGGCGTGTTCGCCGCCGGCGAGTGCGGCATCTGCGGCGTGCCCGGCGAGCCCTGCTGCTCCGGCTCGAGCTGCGGCTTCGGCGGCTGCTGCGAGGCGGGCAACTGCGTCGAGACCGGCGGCGAGGTCGCCATGTCGGGCATGGTCTGCAGCGCCGGCGCCGTGGTGGCCTGCGGCGGCGACGGCGAGCCCTGCTGCGGCGACGGGAGCTGCGACATGGACGGCTGCTGTCTCGCCGGCACCTGCGCGGCGGACGGCGACACCTGCGGCG
>JBCDGX010000093.1:0-12527 GCA_038750805.1 Myxococcota bacterium | reverse complement strand
CGCGGGGGGCGCGGGGGCGCGGGCTCGGACTCGAGGTTGCTCGAATCGATCTCCGGAAGCTCCGAGGGACTGGTCTCGACGTCCGCATCGCTCAGCGACACCCGTTCGGAGGATTCCCGCTCCGCAGGGGTCGGCTTGTCGTCGCTAGCGCTCATCGATGCTGTTCCAGTGTACGCTGCCGCCGCATGAGACGCTTGACCGCCGCGCTCGTGGCCGCGGCCCTCATGATCCCGGACGCTTCCGCCGGAGCGCAAGAGAACGCCGAGACGGAGGCTCCCACGGAAGCCGAGCTCGAGGCCGCCCGCGCGCGCTTCGCCGACGGCGTGTCCCACGCGGACGCCGGCGAGCACGAAGAAGCGCTGGTCGCGTTCCGCGAGGTCCTCGAGGTCATCGCCGCCGAATCGGTCCGCTACAACCTCGCGCACAGCCTGGCCGAGCTCGGGCGCTACGCGGAGGCCGACGCGCAGCTCCAGATCATCCTGGACGACCGCGAGACGGACCCGGACACGCGCCGCCTCGCCGCCGACCAGCGCCGTCGCCTCGAGGAGACCGGGGGTCGCCTCGACGTGCGCCTCGAGGGCGCGCCGGAGGACGCGGGCGTGGTGCTCGACGGCTGGGCCGTGCCTGCGGGCGGCTGGACGACGCCGCTCCGCGTGCGCCCGGGCGCGCACACCGTCGAGCTGGTCGTCGCGGGGCAGGTGAACGCGCGCCAGGAGGTCGAGGCCGCGGCGGGCGAGACCGTCGAGGTCGTCCTGACGCCGCTCCCGGAGCCCCTCGAGGCCGCCGCCGGCGCCGCCGAGGACGGCGCGCCGGAGCCCGCGACGGAGCCCACGCCGCGCTGGAAGGACTGGCGCACGTGGGCGATCGTCGGCGGCGTGGTGGCCGCCCTGGCCATCGGCATCGGTATCGGCGTGGCCGCCTCGGGCGGCGATGGCAGCCCCTCTCCTTTCCCCGGCGACCTCTCGCCGGGCGTCCTGACCTTCGACTGATGCGCGCTCTCGGAACCCCCGCTCGCGTCCTCGTGATGGCGCTCTGCCTCGCCTCCTGCGGCGACGATGGCCCGCCGCTGACCGAGGTCGTGCTCTCGATCAACACGGACCTCGAGACGCCCTTCGAGGTGGACGGCATCCGCGTGATGGTGTCGCGCATGGGCGTCGACGAGATGATGGCCGTCGGCACCCTCGGCCCCGGTCAGCCCCGCCTTCCGCGGACGGTCTCCCTGGTGCACGAGGGCGGGCGCCTCGGCCCCTTCGAGGCGCGCATCCAGCTCACGCGCGGCGGCGGCGTGGTCATCGAGCGTGTCGTGCGCTTCACCTTCGTCGAGCGCGCGAGCCTCCGGCTGAACGTCATCCTCGCCGGCGCCTGCATCGACATCTTCTGCTCGGACGCGGAGGAGAGCTGCGGCCCCATCGGCGACACCAACGTCGTCGGCTGCCAGAGCATCGACGTCCCCCTGCAGCAGCTCGACGGCAGCGCGAGCCCCCTCCGCGGCCTCGACGGCGGCGTGTAGAGCACAGTGCTGGAACGGATGATGGCCGTCTTCGTCCTACTGGGCTGTGCGTCGCCTCGGCCGGCGCCCGAGCCGACCCGTGGCCGGCTCTCTAACGAGCAGCTCCTCGCGCCGATCATCGATTCCCGGGACCGAATCCGGGCTTGCCATGAGCGTCTCCTGCAGGAGAACCCGTCGCTTCGTGGCATGGTGACCGTCCAATTCGTCATCGGCCGCGAAGGTCGCGTCGAGGACAGCCGGGTCCTGCAGGACGCGAGCGGCGACCGGCGCCTCGGCGCGTGCGTCGCCGGTGAAGTGGCGAGCATTCGCTTTCCCGAGCCCGAGGGTGGACCGGTGAAGGTGGAGTTTCCCTTCCATTTCTCTGCCCCCGAGGACGACCAAGCCGAGCCGTAGTCTCCGGCAGCTTACGCGCGGCGTCGGCGTGGTCATCGACCGCGTTGTGCGCTTCACCTTCGTCGAGCGAGATCTTCTGCTCGACGCGGAAGAGAACTGCGGCCCTATCGGCGACACCTTCCGAACCGGACGAACAACATCCGCGCCGACAACGAGGACTCGTTCAAGGGCCGCTGCCCGTGGGCGTAGCCGACAGGCTCTAGCCCGGCTTCGCTGGGCACGTCGAAAGCGGCGAGGGGCGTCGTCAGTGACGAGCGACTGCTCGAGGCGCTGAGCGCCATGCCGGCTTCCTGCTCCCAACGCGCGCGTCAGCAGTCGAGGAAGGTCTCCTCGCAGGCTTCCTGGCTGGCGAACAGAGACCTGCAGTCGCGCCCACTGCACTCGCAGCCGCCGACCCCCACGCAAGCGCGGCCAGTCCATTTCCATCCGAAGAATTGGATGCAATCACCCGCACCCTCTGCGTCCATCGCCGCACAGCCCTCGCACGGGCGCCGTGCGAAGACGTCGGTCCCCTCGCGTTGCGCGAAGCACTCGTTGTCGTAGGTCCGCTCGTCGCATGCGCAGATCCGGTCGAGGACGAAAGGGCACGTCTCGGGGCGCGTGCGGCAGACGCCTGCGGCGCCCGAAGCGCCGCAGGTCTCGTCTTCGAAGTCGCAGTAGTCCGACGCAGCGCACGTGAGCCCCGTCGCGCCCCCACAGGCCCGCGAATCGCAGCTCGCCGTCGCCACGTCACATGCCTCGGGACTCTCGTAGAGGAGCGAGCAGCTCGCGCCCTCGCACGCGCAGCCGCTCAGGGTCACGCAGCGCTCTCCGTCGAACGCCACGCCAAGAACCTGGTCGCAGGCCCCGATCGGGTCAGCCTGTATGGGGTCGCAGGGACCCTGGGGACCGGGACAGCCTGCGACCGTCACCAGGAACGCGACAGCGCACGGAAGTGTCACGCACGGCGCCGCGGCGAGGCCCGAGCGCCTCTGCGCGCTACGCGTGGCCGCGTCTCCGCCGCCCGCGCTCACTCGGCCGGCGCGGCGGGGGCCACGCCGGGGAGCACGATGAGGACCTCTTCCGGCGTGAGGAGCCAGAGGCGGTCCCGGGCGTCGACCTCGATGTCGCCGAAGCTCGTCGAGGGCAGGCCGGAGCCTTCGCCATAGACGGACCAGCTGCCCTCGCTCCAGAGCACGAGGCCGTTGCCGCCGGCGCCCCAGACGCGACCCGAGCGGTCGAGGGCGAGCGCCAGGGGGCGCGCGGCCTTCACGTTCTCGGGCATGCGGAACTCGAACTCGCGGTTGTAGTAGTAGCCAGGGCCCTCGGCGGCGGCCATCCAGACCTTGCCCTCGGTGCCGACGAGCACGTCGCTCACGACCTCGCCGCGGACGCCGCGCGCCTCGCCGAAGGTGATCGCCTGGGACTCGTCGATGCGCACCGCGCCGCTGATCGTGCTCAGCCAGGCCCGCGGCGGGTCGCCGAGGTCGAGGTTCGAGAAATCGTCGGGGATGGACATGGCGCCCGGCCCATCCGTCTCCGGCGTCGCGCCGCGGCGGTGGTAGGTGATCGGCTCCTCGTCCGGACGCAGCACGGCGACGCCGCGGAGGCGGCCGGAGCCCGGCGTCGTGCCGCGGATGCGCACGGCGACCCAGACCTCGCGCGCGCTCGCCACGGCCATCATCGGCACGCCGGCGAGCTCCTCGCCCTCGCCGAGGGTGAGCTGGCGCTGGAGCGCCGGCGCCCACTGGTTCCGGTTCCGCCGGAAGATCACGACCGTGCCCGGCGCCGAGGTGCGCGTGGCGGCGACGTAGAGGCCTTCGTCCCCGGACGCGATGGCCCAGGGGCGGAGGCCGCTCGGCACGGGCACGCGGACGAGGCCCTTGGCGTCCTCGTCCCACTTCGCGATCACGCCATCGTCGTTGATCAGCCAGGTCGCCCCGCTCGCGTCGACGGCCACCTGGAGGTCCCGGGCGGCGACCATGTCGCGGCTCCGAAGCTCGCGGCCCGGGCCGTCCTGACCGAGGGCGCGGATGCCGTTGTTCCGGTCCGCCACGTAGAGCGCCTCGCCCACCGGGTGCACGCCGTAGACGTTGCTCCCGATGATGCCGAGGGGGCGCGCGTAGAAGCCCGGGCCGCGCACCGTCGGGAGGTTCTCCGGGAGCGGCGCGAGGGCGCGGGGCGGGGCCGGCGCGGCGGCCTCGCTCGCCGGGGCGCTCCCACCGAGGCGGGCCTGGTAGCCGAGCACGCGGCCGCGCTCGCCGCGCTCGAGGAGCACCAGCGGCACGCCCGTGGCGCCCTCGATCTCCGCGGACTGGATGGCGAAGGCCGCCGTGCGCGTGATCATCACGGGCTCGCCGGCGAGGCGCGCGAGGCCGATGAGGGACTCCTCGAAGCCCGGGAGCGTGTACTCGTACCAGCGCTGGCCGTCGAAGTAGGCGAGGTTCGCGTTCGCGTTGCCCTGCACCAGCGCGAAGACCTTGCCTTCGCCGTCGTCCAGAGCCGCCCGCACGTAGCCGGCGGGGAGGCCGCGGCCCTCGCCGTGCTCGCGGATGACGTCGCCCTCGTCGACGTAGAGGAGGCCGCGCGTCGTCCCGATCCACACCCGGTTGCCCGCGGCGCTGAAGAGACCGGTGCAGGTGAAGGCCTCGCCGAAGCGCTCCCAGCCCGTGCCCGCCCAGCGCGCCGCGCCGGTGGTGCCGCAGGCCCAGGCCGTGTTCCCGGCGACGTGCACGTCGACGAGCTCGCCCACGGGCGGGAGCGGCTGCTCGCCGGGCACGACGGTCTCGCCGCGGAGCATGGCGCCGCCCGCGGGCGTGTAGGCCATGAGCTCGCCGCTCGGCATCACGAGGAGCCCGCGCACGTCCTCGCTGGGAAGCTCGCGCGCGAAGCGCCGGGGGCGCCCGGCGTCCTCGGAGCGGTAGAGCAGGAGCCCCCGGTCCGTGCCGACCCAGAGGCCCTCCGGGGACTCCACCACGCCGCGGACCGTGTCGAGGTCCGTGACCGTGAGCACCGGCCGGGCGAGGCCGCTCGCCTGGAGCGTCGGCACGGTCGCGACGGGCACCTCGAGGGCCTGCACGCCGCACGCGCCGAGGGCGAGGGCGCCGAAAAGAAGAAGACCGCGGAACGCGGAGCGGAGGGGGGCGGGGCTGTTCACTCGCTGTCTCTCGTTTTGGCTTCGAGCCACTCGATCACGCGGGCTTCGCAGTTCTCACCGCTCAGCCGGCTCATCTGCTGGATGCCCGTCGGGCTGGTCACGTTGACCTCGGTCAGCCGGCCCCCGATCACGTCGAGGCCGACGAACCAGAGGCCGTCGGCCGCGAGGCGGGGGCGCACGGCGTCGATGATGCGCTGGTCCGTGGCGGTGATCTCCGTGGCCACCACCGAGCCGCCGACGTGGATGTTGCTCCGGAGGTCGTCACCCTTCGGGACCCGGAGGATCGCCCCGAGGGGCTCGCCGGCGATGAGGAGGATGCGCTTGTCCCCCTCCACCACCTCCGGGAGGTAGGCCTGGACCATCGCGACGCGCCGGCCGTGGTGGGTCACGGTCTCGATGGCGGCGTTGACGTTCTTGTCGCCGTCCACGAGCGCGAAGATGCCCTCGCCGCCGTGCCCGTCGACGGGCTTGATGACGGCCTTCCCGCCCACGTCCTCCATGAAGGCCTTGATGCCGGCCTTGTCCGCGCTGACGAGCGTGGGGGGCATCACCTCGGGGAAATGGCAGGCGTAGAGCTTCTCGTTCGCGTTCCGGAGGCCCTGCGGGTCGTTCACGACGAGCGTCGTGCCCCGGAGGCGCTCGAGCACGAGCGTGAGCCAGAGGTAGTTCGCGTCGAAGGGCGGGTCCTTGCGGACGAAGATCGCGTCGACCTTGGCGAGGTCGACGGGCTCCGGGTCCGCCAGGAGCATGGGCTCGGCGGGGTCGCGCTGGAGCGTGGCGCGGCGGATCCGAGCCTGCGGACGGCCGTCGCGGAGGGCCACGTCGGCGTAGGTGCAGAAGTCGACGCGATGGCCGCGATTCTGCGCCTCGAGCATGAGGGCGAAGGTCGTGTCCTCGTCGACGATCACCGTGTCGACGGGGTCCATCACGAACACCACGCGCAGCCCATCAGCCATAGGTCCCGGGGGCGTATCACCGAAGCCGATCGGCCGGCAAGGACGCCCCGGAGCCGGCGTGAGCAGACCGGCAGGCTACTCGCAGGCGGCCGCCGCCCAGTCCTCGAGGCTCCGGAAGACGCGGCCCGTCCCCTCTTCGGCGTAGACGTCCCCGCAGGCGGCCTCCGCGGAGCCGTGGACGATGCCCGAACGGCGCACGGTGCCGCTCTCGCAGCGCGCAGCGAGCTCGACGGACGCGACGGCGAGATACGGGCAGTCCGCGTCGCAGCCCATGCCCCGCGCGATGGCCAGGGCCGCCGCCTCCGTCGCGACGCGCGCCGCCCCGAAGAACCACTCCCCCTCACAGGTCTCGGTGAGCACGTTGAGGCGGTCGTCGCAGAGCAGGCTCACCCGACTCCGCGCACCCATGCAGGGCTCGTCCGAGCCCATGTCCACGGGGATTGCGCCGAGATCCGCGAGGGTCGCGATGCCGGTGTCCGGGACCCCGGTATCCGGAAGCCCCGTGTCCGGAAGCCCCGTGTCCGGTAGCCCTGCGTCGGGCGGGCCCGCGTCCGCGGAGCCCATATCGGGAAGGAGCACGGCGTCGGTGCCGCCACAGCCGGCGAGCGCCAGCGCCAGGATGAGCGAGGAACGAAGCATCGCCCCCTCGTGGTCCGCGGGCGGCGCGGCCGTCAACAAACGCGCTCAGCCGCCCGGGAGCGCCTGGCGCACGTCCGAGCCGGCGAGGCGCCCGTCGATGGCCTCGATGAGCGCCGTGTACTCGGGGCTGTCGATGCGCCCGTAGGCCTCCTGGAAGGCCGCCTCGTCCATGCCCTCGGGGAGCACGGTCGGGTCGGGGAGGAGCTGCGCGTCCGTGAGCGGCTGGGCGAGGCGCGCGACGAGGGCCCGGGCGACCTCCGGGGAGCTCATGGAGCGCTCGGCGAGCTGGGTGCCGGCGCGGTCCGCGGCGAGGTCGGCGAAGCTGAAGCCCGAGCCGCCCTCGTCCGTCGAGTCCGTGATCTCCTTCGAGAGCCCGAGCGCGTCGGCGAAGTCGCGGTCGCCCCACATGGTGAGGAGCACCGAGACGAAGAAATGCTTCGGGAGGTCGTCGCGATCCCAGAGCAGCACCAGGCGCCGCTGGGGGTCCGGGACCTCGAGGCTGACGAGGGGACCGAGGGGGCGCTCGACGACGTAGAAGGTGCCGACGAGCGAGGCCGCCCGGAGTTCCCGGGTGGCGTCCTCCCCGGCCTGCACGCGCTCCTCGGCCAGGCCGAAGAGCACGTTCAAGAACTCGACGAAGGGGACCTCGCCGCGCCGCTCACGCATCGTGGTGACGACGGCCTCGTGGTACGTGAGCAGCCGGTCCGTGGCGAGCTCGCCCAGCACGACCTCGCGGCCGAAGGCGACGAGCTCCCGCTCGAGCTCTTCGGTCCAGACGTAGGTCACGGAGGCCTCGCCCTCGCGGAGCACGACCTCCTCGACCGACTCCGCCAGCGTGGCCAGGAAGGGCCGGCGGGACTGGAGGAGCGCCCAGGCCGCGTCGGCCCGGCCCTGGAAGAGCCCCGCGGGGATCGGCAGGGCGCCGACCTTCGCCTCGAGGATCTGCGGGGCCGCCGGGGTGCCCGTGAGCCGCGCCGTGACGTCGAGGTAGGGCGTGATGCCCGGGAAGGGCGACTCGGCCGACGCCTCGAGCTCGACCTCGCCCTCGTGGAGCTTCACCCGGCCGCTCGCCCGGTCGAAGCGCCGCGAGGCCTCGGCCACGAGCACGTCCACCTGCGCCTGGCTCAGGGTGACGGTCTCCCGGGTCCCCGGCGAGAGCCTCCGCGGGTCGCCGATGTGGCCGATGACCGCGCGGAGGGCGAGGGCGTCGTCGTGGTCCGTGTCGCCTTCGAGGGGGATGGCCGGCGTCTCCGTCCGCACCAGCGCCCATGCGGTGCCGACGCCGACGACGCCGAGCACCAGGAGCACGAGCAGGAACCGCAAGAGCCGCTTCATGGCAGGGCCCTACGCCGCGTGGCGCGGGGACACAAGAGCGGCCAGGGCCTCGGGCCCACGGCGTATCGATCGCGCGCCGTGGGTTGGGGAGCCCGCGGCGCATCGGTGCGCCGTGGGTTGGGGAGCCCGCGGCGCATCGATCCCTCGCCGTGGGTTGGGGAGCCCGCGGCGCATCGATCCCTCGCCGTGGGTTGGGGAGCCCACGGCCGATCGATACAGTCCCTCGCGTGACCCGTGCTTCGTTCCTCGCCGGCCTCGGCCTCCTCCTCCTCGCCGGCCAGGGCCCGAGCGGCGCCGCGCCGCCGGCCGCCGAGGACTTTCACGCGAGCTACGGCGAGTTCGCGGTGGCCGCGGACCAGACCCTCGCCAGCCAGGCCGGCGCAGAGATCCTCGCGGCCGGCGGGAACGCAGCGGACGCGGCGGCCGCGACCATGCTCGCCCTCGGCGTGGTGAACCCGGCCTCGAGCGGCATGGGGGGCGGGGGCTTCCTTCTCTATTACGAGGCGTCGTCGGGGGAGCTCACCTTCCTCGACTTCCGCGAGAAGGCCCCGGCGGCGGCGACGCCGGACATGTTCGAGGACGCCGCGTCCCCCATGGAGGGGCCCGCCAATCACGCCTCGCAGGTGGGTGGCCTCGCGAGCGGCGTGCCCGGCGAGCCCGCGGGCATCGCCGAGATGGTCGAGCGCTTCGGGAGCCTCCCGCTCAGCCGCATCGTCGAGCCCGCCGTGCGCTACGCCGAGGGCGGCGTCCCCGTCAGCGATCCCGTCGCGCGCATGAGCGGCTATTTCGCCGCGCAGATGAAGCGCGACCCGGTCATGCGCGGCTGGTTCGCCGAGGGCGCCGCGGCGCTGGCCCCCGGGCAGACGCTCACGCAGCCGGAGCTCGGACGGACGCTCCGGGCCTTCGGGCGCGCGGGCTTCGACGGGATCTACCGGGGCCGCGTCGCGCGGGAGATCGTCCGGGCGAACAACGGCGCCGGCGGGCTCTTCACCATGGCGGACCTCGCCGCCTACGACGTGAAGGAGCGCGCGCCCCTCGAAGGCGAGCATTTCGGCTACCGCTGGGTGACCGCGCCGCCGCCGAGCGCCGGTGGCTTCACGCTGCTCCAGAGCCTGGCGATCCTCGAGCGCATCCCCGAGGCCCACCGGCCGGTGACGCCGGGGGAGCGACCCGGGGCCGCCTACCTCCACGCGCTCGCGGAGAGCTGGAAGGGGCCCTTCCTCGACCGGCAGCGCTACTTCGGCGACCCGGACCACGTGACGCTCTACCTCGACCGGATGATGGAGCCCGAGCGCCTGGCGGCGCGGGCGGCGGCCTTCCATCCGACGCTGGCCATGCCCGCCGAGGACTACGACCTCCCGCTCTTTCCCGACGAGGACGCGGTCGAGCAGCCAGACAACGCGGGGACGAGCCACCTCTGCGTGGTCGACGCGGCGGGGAACGTCGCCGCGGTCACGACGACCGTGAACCTGCCCTTTGGCGCGCGCTACACGGGCGCCGGCATCGTCCTGAACGACGAGATGGACGATTTCGCGCGGGCCATCGGCGAGATGAACGCCTTCGGGCTCCCGGGCGGCGCACCGAACCTGCCGGGCCCGGGCAAGCGGCCCATCTCGAGCATGACGCCGACGATCATCTTCGGCGGTGATGGACAGCCGGTCATGTGCGCGGGCGCGGCCGGCGGGAGCCGCATCGTGACGGCGACGCAGCAGGTGGCCATGCACCACCTCCTCTTCGGGATGCCCCTCGGGGAGGCGCTGAGCGCGCCCCGGGTCCATCACCAGGGCGCCCCGAACCAGCTCCGGACCGAGAACGTGATGCCCATGGACGCCGAGCGCCTCGGGTCGCTCGTCGCCCGCGGGCACGTGCACGAGCCCATCCGGAACGTCGCCAACGTGCAGACGATCAGCATCCGCCGCGAGGACGGGCGCGTGGTGCTCACGGCGGCGAGCGACCCGCGGAAGGGCGGGCGACCCTCGGGGCGCTGAGCCTCGGGATCGTCTGTGGTCTGCAGAAGGTGGAGCGCGCGCTCGACGCGCATGACGTCCCGGCGTTCGAGGGCGGCTCCGAGGGCCTCCGGGGTCTTCGCCCCGAGGGCGGGCACCATCGCTACGTCGGGCCTGGTCGACGCGTCGAGCGGAGCGGCGGGGACCGCGAGCCCGGAGGACACCTTCTATGTGGTCGACGCGTTTGCGAGCGATGCCGACCGTGCAGCGCATCTCGAGGGCGCCATCGCGTCGGCATTGATGGCCAACGCGGACGCGCTCCTGGCGGAGCCTCCGTTCCTCCAGCCGGCCGCCGTGCTCGGAGCGAAAGTACCGGGGCCTTGAGCGCGTCGGAGGCGCTGGAGCGCCTGCGCCGGCCTCGGGAGGAGGTGCCCATGACTCGGGTGTTCCCGAAGGCAGCGCTCGCGCGCGGGCAGCCGGGCGACCGGATCAGTCCGGGAGGACGACCGACCCGTCCAGCGACCCGGCGCCCGAGAAGCCTGCCCTGATCTCGAGCTCGCGCTGGCCCTCGGTGTTGGTGCCGAACTCGACGGTCGTGTCCAAAGCCGGCGCGTCGTAGTCGAAGTTGCCCACGAAGGGACCTGCGCAGCCGAGGCTCGAGAGCCAGACGCCCTCTGGGGCGTCGACGCCGGTGGAGGAGACCAGTCGGCCGTTCGAGAAGGTGAGCGTCGCACCGTCCTCGACGCTGCGAACGTCGATGCCGCTCACGTCGACCTGGAGCATGACCCAGCTGCCGAACTCGAGGGCGTCGAGGCGGGCGCTGATCGTGTCGTCCCAGACGTTCACGGTGGCCTCGAGGGAGCCCTCGGGGGCGTAGCCGGCGAGGTTGCCTTCGAGCCGGCCCTCGGTCGTCTCGAGCGAGCCCGGAACGCCGACCACCGCATCGTCTCGGCCCGGATCCTCCCAGGAGAGGCATCCGCCCAGCGTGAGCGCAGCCGCGATGAACACCGTGGCGCGAAGCGCGCCGGCCTGAGTCGTCGTCCCGGTCATCCTGTTCCCCTCGGTTCGCTTCAAGCTACGTGACCCTTCCGCGAACCCCCAATCGGACACGCGATCGTCACAAACTACCCCTTCAGAGAAGCGCGAGGAAGGCGTGCAGGGCCTCGCGCTCGGCGGGGCGGAGCGGGCGACCGTCGCCGCGCGCGTCGTGGGCGAAGGGCTCGAGGCGGACGTCGCGGAGCACTTCGTCGAGGCTGATGCGCCAGTCCACCCGCCGCAGCCCCGGCGCCTCCGGCCCGGCGAAGCGGAGCGGACCGCGGGGGTCGAGGAGCCAGGCCTCCCAGGCCTCGCGCGGTTGCGCCCGGCCGCCGAGCGTCGCTTGGTGGCAACCGGCGCAGGCGTCCTCGAAGCGTTCGCTTCCGGTCTGGGCCAGGGGTCCGAGGCGCTGCCGGCCCGCGACCGTCGCGGGGGAGGGCGGCGGCTCCCAGGCCGCGAGGGCCTCGGCGAGCGCGCGGGTGCGGGCGAGGTCCGGCAGGTCGAGATCCGCCCCGGCGTGTACCTCCGGGAGGCCGTCGAGGGCCGCGACGCCCGCGCTTCGAAACCAGCCCCGGAGGCTACGCGTCGGCCGGGGTGCCGCGTCGCCGAGCGCGTGCGTTCGAAAGTCCGTCCGGCCGTCGAGATGGCAGGCGCCGCAGCTCGGCGCGCCCGCCGGTCGCCCGAAGGAGGTCGTCAAGAGCCGCTCGCCGAGGGCGTCCGCCGCGTTCGGCGCAAAAGCCAGGCTCACCCGCCACGGGTCGGCATCCTGCGACGGGGCGGGGCCGACGAGGGCGTCGAGGAGCGCGCTCGCCGTGAGCGGTCCGGCCGAGGTCGTGACCGCGGCGCGCACCCCCGGCGCCCAGGGCCCATCGTCGATGGCCGAGAGCGCCTCGCCTTCCACGCGGACCCGTCGGCGCCGGCCCCGCGCATGGCCGAAGACCTCGAGCGTGGCGCCCTCGCCTAGGAGCGTGCGGGCCTCGTCCCCCTCGAGGTCGAGGGCGTCGAGGGTCTCGAGACCCGGCCCGGCGCGATGGAGCCGGAGCACGCTCGCGGTCGCGTCGTCCTCCGTGCCGAGGCCGAGGGTGGCGGCCCGCGTCTCCGCCCCCTCGGTCCACGCCGCGACGGCCAGGAGCGGTCCCGGGAAACGCGCCGTGCCACGCCGCTCGAGGTCGGCCGCGCCGAGGAGCGCGAGCGTCCCGTCGACGCAGGCCACCAGCACGACCTCCCCGGCCCCCGCGAGCCCCCGCGCCTCCCGGCATCCCCGGCCCTGCCGCACGCGGGTGATGGCGCCGGGCGCGGCCCGGTCGATGCGCCAGACGCCGTCCCCGTAGGCCTCCGCCGCGACCAGCGCGCGCCCCGCCGGCGCGATGGCCGCCACCCCTCGGGCGCCGGGGAGCGCGATCGTGCCGCCCGCCGCGAGTCCCTCGGGACCGAGCGTGTAGCGCTGGAGCACGGGCGCGTGTGCCCCGCCGGCGACCAATCCGCCTTCCCCGTCCGGCACCAGCGCCTGCACCGCGCGGGGCGCGGGTGCGCGTCCGAGCTCGCGGCGCCCGTCGGTCAGCACGAGCGCGTCCTCG
>JBCDGX010000092.1:0-12578 GCA_038750805.1 Myxococcota bacterium | reverse complement strand
TGTCGTAGCGCGGTCTGCATCACGGGCTCGGGAGCTTCCCCACGTCGGGCGGCGATCTCGATCCAGGCGACCGTCTCGATCGCTGAGCGACGCGCCATTCGGTAGAAGCGAGCCTTCTCGCTCGGGCTGAACTCGCCGGCGGGCCCGACGATCCGCGGGCAAGGGCACGGGCAAGGGCAAGGGCAAGGGAGCAGGCTGCTCCTTCGGCAGCCTGCTAGACCCGTCCGGGCCCGTCGCGCGGCGAGCGCCGTGGAATGACCGATATGTCGCTGCCCAGGCGAACTTACAGCCGCTATCAACGAGCCCGTGGTGAGCGACGGGCTCGACGGGAAGGGTGACGACGATCTCATTCGTGTCATCGGGGCGAACGTCCCCGGCACCGTCTACCTCTGCCGAAACGACGCCACCTACTCGATGCACTGGCTCACCGAGGACGTGGAGGCGCTGACCGGGTGGGCGGCCTCCGAGTTCGTCTCCGGCGCCATGAACTTCGTGGCGCTCTATCACCCGGACGACGTCGCCATGATCGAGGAGGAGGTTGCCGCGGCTCTCGCGCAGCGTCGGCCCTACGTGCTGCGCTACCGGCTCCGTCATCGCGACGCGACCTACCGGCACGTGGAGGAGCACGGCCAGGGCGTCTGGGACGAGAGCGGCGCGCTCGCCTTTCTCGCCGGGAACGTCCTGGACGTGACCGAGCAGGTGGAGATGCGCCGGCGCCGGGCCGCACTCGAGAAGCGGCTGAAGCGCGCGGAGAAGCTCGAGAGCCTCGGGCTCCTCGCCGGCGGCATCGCCCACGACTTCAACAACCTGCTGGTCACGATCCTGGGCAACACGGAGGTCGTCCGCGAGCGGCTGGCTCCAGAGTCGCAGGAGGTGGAGCTCCTCGACCAGGTCCTGCAGGCCTCCGGCATGGCCGCCCGGCTGGTGCGGCGCGTGCTGAGCGTTGCCGGGGAGGCGCCGGAGGACGCGAGCATCGTGGACCTCCGCCAGCTCGGCGAACGAACGTTCGACATCGTCCGCGCGAGCCAGCCCGGGGAGGTCGTTCTCGCGCACGAAGGGACGTCGTCCCCGCTCCTCGTGAGCGGCGACGCGGCGCAGCTCCAGCAGCTCCTCCTCAACGTGATGGTCAACGCCTGCGAGGCGCTGCCGGCCGCCGGGGGGCGCGTGTGGCTTCGGACGCGGCCCGTGATGCTGGGGGTTCCGGACACGTCCCTGGAGTGGGTCTTCCCGCACGACGGTGCGCTCCTCGGAGCGCACGCCGAGGTCGAGGTCGAGGACGAGGGCGTCGGGATCGCCCCGGACGCCCTCACGCGGATCTTCGACCCCTTCTACTCGACGAAGCCCGAGGGCTACGGCCTCGGTCTCGCCTCGGTCGTCGGGACCGTGCGCGGCCACGGGGGCGGCCTCGCCATCCGGAGCGAGGTGGGACGGGGTACGGTCATGCGCGTCTACGTGCCCCTCGACGCCCCGGCCTCGGGTCCGCAGGGGTAGCAGCCCCGTGCGAAGGGCCGGGAGGCGGCGGAAGGCTCAGATCCAGCGCCGACGCTTCGAGTAGCCCCAGAACCCCACGGCCACCGCGATCATCACGATCCACGCGGTCTCGTAGCCGTACTTCCAGTGGATCCCGGGCATGTAGTCGAAGTTCATGCCGTAGAGGCCGGTGATGAACGTCAGCGGGAGCATGATGGTCGAGATGACCGTCAGCGTGCGCATCACCTCGTTCAGCCGATGCGATTGCATCGAGAGGTAGGCGTCGAGGCTCGAGCTCACGAGGTCCCGGTAGGTGTCCGCCATGTCCTGGACGCGCACCCAATGGTCGAGCACGTCCTGCCAGAAAGGCCGCGCCTTCTTCGGGACGAAGGGGTACTCCCCGCGGGCGAGGCGCTGGAGGATCTCCCGCTGGTGCACGCCGACGCGGCGCAGCCCCTGGAGCGTGTGCTTAAGCTGGAAGATTCGCTGGAGGAGCTCCGGGCCGCCGCTGGCCATGGCCTGCTCTTCGACGGCCACCACGTCCTTGTCGAGCTTCTCGATGAGCGGGAGGAAGCGGTCGACCATCAGGTCCGTGAGCCGATGGGCCACGAACATCGGCCCCTTTCGGAGCCACTTCCCGCTGGCCACCTCCCGGCGCACGCGGTCGAGGCTCGGCATCGCCTTGTCGTGATGCGTGATCAGGAAGTTCTTGCCGATGAAGAAATCGACGTCGGTGGTGTGCACCTCGTCCGCGTCGGAGGTCCCCGCGAGGCCGTGCAGGATGAGGTAGAGGTAGTCGTCGTGGGCCTCGGCCTTCGGCGTCGGGCCGGAGCTCAGCGCGTCCTCGACGAGGAGCGGATGGATCTGGAAGACCTCCGTGAGGAGACGCTGCTCTGCCGCGCCGTGCTCCTCGAGGCTCGCCCAAACGACCATCTCCGGGTCCGCGAGCAGCTCCGGGAGCTGCCCACGGCCCGGCTCGAAGACCTGGCCTGGCGCGGGCGCCATCAACGCCTCGTCCACGATCTCCGCCGCCTCCTCCACCTCGGTGCGGGAGACCGACTTCGCGGGCTTCTTGGGAACCCGGCAGGCGAAGATCCGTGTGCTCATGAGCTCCTAGTCGTCGTCTTCGTGAAGCCAGCTCGCGAGGTACATCTCCTTGCCGACCTCCTCGATCTGGTGGAGCTGCGCCTCATGCCAGTCGATGTCCTCCTCCTCCTGGTGGAGGAGCTCCTCGAGCAGCTCGCGCGTCGCGTGGTCCAGCTTGTCGTACGCGAGCTTGATGCCCTCGCTCAGCCGTTCACGCCCCTCGATGCCGAGCTGCAGATCGAGCTCGTGCATCTCCGTCGCGCTTTCGCCCACGCGCACGGGGTCGAGACGCTGGAGATTGGGAACGCCGTCGAGGAAGAGCACTCGCTCGATGACTTTCTCGGCTTCCTTCATCGCCACGATGGACTGTTTCCATTTGCTGCGGCCGAGGGGGCGGTAGCCCCAGTCCTCCAGCATCTTGGCGTGAACGAAGTATTGGTTGATGGCCGTGAGCTCATGGGTGAGCACGGCGTTCAGCAGGTGAATCACATCAGGGTCGCCGTTCATGGCCGGGGTCTACCTCTCGTGGCCGGGTGAGGGAAGCCGCCTTTGCTCAGTAGTTGCGCACGACGACCTCGCGGACCTTGCCCCGGCCCCGCGCGTCGCAGTTGATGGCGCGGGCCGCAGCGACGGTGTCGATGCGCCAGCGCTCGTAGAGGTCGCGCACGAAGGGCACGTCGCTGTTCGAGAGCATCAGCTTGCAGCCGCGGCGGTCGAGCTCGGCGAAGACGTCCCGGAGCCGGGTCTGGTCGTCCCGGTCGAAGCCGTTGCGGGCGTAGGCCGTGAAGCGCGCGGTCTCGCTGACGGGCTCGTAGGGCGGATCGAAATAGACGAAGTCGCCGGGGCGTGCGGTGGCCACCAGCGCCTCGAAGGGCTGCGTGGAGAGCTCGGCTCGCGCGAGGGCCACGCTCGCGGCCCGGAGCGCGTCGGGGTTCACGATCTTCGGGTTCGCGTAGCGGCCGAAGGGCACGTTGAACGCGCCGCGGCGGTTCACCCGATGGAGCCCGTTGAAGCAGGTCTTGTTCAGGTAGACGAAGAGCGCCGCGTGCTCGGCATCGCTCCGCGACGCGGGCGCGTTGTAGCGCTCCCGGTTGCGATAGAAGCAGGCCTTCGCGTGCTCCGTATCGCCCGCGCGATGCTCGGTCGCGAGGACATCCAGCGCCGCGACCACGGCCTCGACCTCGTCACGAATGGCCGCGTAGGTCCGGATCAGCGCCGGGTTCACGTCGGCGAGGAGCGCCCGCTCGGGCTTCTGCGCGAAGAAGAACGCGCCGCCCCCGACGAAGGGCTCGACGTGACGCATCAGGTGCACGCCGGGGGGGAGGAGCGGGACCAGCTGCGGCAGGAGCCTGCCCTTGCCGCCCGCCCACTTCACGAAGGGACGCGGAGGCGCGAGGGGGGCGCGACGGGCGCGGGCGCGGAGGGTCGTAGCCATCACATGTCGGATGGTGTCTTACATGTGGGGCAGAGTCGCAGAAACTGGCGGGCCCTCGTTCGTGGGATCGCGCACGGAAGGGCCTCCAAAGATCGGGCCGCCTGTCGAAAATGAAATTGACTTTCAGTTACAAGGGGCGAGACTGAGTCTAGGTCCAACCTCGGGATTCCCGATGCTCGTTTGCCACTGCAAGAAGGTCCATTGCCGCACCGTCCGCTCCGCCGTCCGCGACGGAGCCGATTGCGTCGATTCGGTGGGCCGGGCCTGCGGCGCGGGTACCGGATGCGGCGGGTGCCGCCCGCTCGTGAGCGCGCTCATCGATCAGGAGCGCGCGGGCTTCGAGGGCGTGCGCGTGACCGGCCTGCCCGTGGCCGGCGAGAGCGCCGCCTGAGGCGCCCGACGCGGCCTCAGTGGATGCCGCCGAGGAAGAGCATCCCGTAGCAGCCCCCGACGCCGAGGGCGGCGACGAGCATCAGGCCGCCGATGACGAGCTTCCAGGTGTCCGTCTTGCGCTGGCCGTGCTCGTCCTTCTTGCCGTGCGAGGCGATCAGGAGGATGCCGACCACGAGGCAGACCAGGGCCATGACCAGCGGCCCCAAAAAGAGCGCCCCGAGGATCCACTCTTCGCCATCCATCGGGCGAGCCTAGCAGGAGCTGCCCCCCGCGCGCCGCGCCGGGTAGGGTGGGGCGCGTGACGGCGACGCGGCCCTACCTCTTCTACGGCGCCACCCGGGCGCTCTGCGGAACGTGTCTTCGCGTGGTGGACGCCAAGGAGCTCATCGAGGACGGCCGCGTCTGGCTCTGGAAGCGCTGTCCGGAGCACGGCACCGAGCGCGTGCTGCTCGCGGACGACGCCGCCTACTGGCGCCGGGCACGGGAGGTCTACCTCAAGCCCCCCGAGCAGGTCGCCCGGCACGCGACGCCCTACCGCTGGGGGTGCCCCTACGATTGCGGCATCTGCCCCGACCACGAGCAGCACGGCTGCGTGTCGATCCTCGAGGTCACGGACCATTGCAACCTGCGCTGCCCGACCTGCTACGCGGGGAGCGGGCCCGAGCGGACGACGCATCGCTCCCTTGCCCAGCTCGAGGCGATGCTCGATGCCATCGTCCGCCAGGAGCCCGAGCCCGACGTGCTTCAGGTCTCCGGCGGTGAGCCGACGACGCACCCGGAGTTCTTCGCGATCCTGGATGCGTGCCGGCGGCGGCCCGTGCGGCACCTGATGGTGAACACCAACGGGATCCGCATCGCCAAGGACGCGGCCTTCGCCGAGCGCCTCGCGACCTACATGCCGCGCTTCGAGGTCTACCTGCAGCTCGACTCGCTCCGGGAAGCGCCGCTCAAGGTCCTTCGGGGCGCGGACCTGCGCCGCGTGCACGAGGAGGCCCTCGCGCGCCTCGACGCCCTCGGCGTGTCGACGACGCTGGTGGTGACGCTCCGGCGGGGCCTGAACGACGACGAGATCGGCGAGCTGATCCGCTTCGCCCTCGGCTGGCGCTGCGTCCGCGGCGTGACCTTCCAGCCCGTGCAGGACGCCGGCCGGAACGAAGGCTTCGAGCGCGCGCGGGACCGGCTCACGCTCACGGAGGTGCGGCGGAAGATCCTCGAGCAGTCCGAGGTCTTCACGCCCGAGGACGTGGTCCCCGTGCCCTGCCATCCGGACGCGCTGGCCATGGCCTACGCGCTCAAGGGCGCGGGCGAGCACGCGGACAAGGTCGCGCCCCTCACCCGCTACGTGCCGCCGGAAGTGCTCCTCGCCGGGCCCCGGAGCACGATCAGCGTTGAGGACGACCCGGCCATGCAATCGGGCGTCGCGGGGGCGCTCGGCACGGCATTCCGGGACGCCTTCAGCACGGCCCATGGGCCCGAGGGCGCGGCGGGCTCGCTGAAGGACCTGCTCTGCTGCCTGCCGCGCATCGAGGCGCTCCCGGAGCTGAGCTACGAGCGGGTCTTCCGGGTCGTGATCATGGCCTTTCTCGACCGGCACAGCATGGACCTCCGCTCGGTGCGGAAGAGCTGCGTGCACATCGCCCATCCGGACGGGCGGCGGGTGATCCCCTTCGACACGTACAACGTGCTCTATCGCGACCGGCTCGAGCGTGAGGTCCTCGATCCGCTGCGCCGGGGCGCTCTGGTCACGCTCGGGCGCGCGTGAGCGGAGAGCTCGCCTACCTCCTTGCCGTCGCCGGGGGCGTGGCCGCGGCCTTCGGCGCCGCGCGCGTCTTCCCCGAGCCGCCCGACGCGCTCCCGGAGGCCTTGGCGCTCCGCGTGCGCCGGGCGGCGCTCGTCGGCGGGGTCCTCGGGGCCTACCTCGTCGAGCTTCCGGCGGACCTGCTGGGCTGGTCGGCGCCGGCGGCGCGGGGCCTCGTGCCCCTCGGCGGGCGCACCGTGCTCGGCGGGCTCCTCGGCGGGTGGGGGGCCGTCGAGCTCACGAAGGCGCGGGCCGGCTTCCGCGGCGCGACGGGCGACCGCTTCGCCGTGCCCCTCGCCGTCGCGATGGTGTTCGGGCGCCTTGGATGCGTCCTCCGCGGGTGCTGCGAGGGCGTGCCGCTCCCGGACGACGCGGCGCTCGGCACGCTGGGGCGCGCGCTCCACGGCGACTCCCGGGTGCCGGCGGCGCTGATGGAGGCCTGGTTCCACGCGCTGGCGATCCCCTTGCTTCTCGTGCTCCGCGCGCGCGGCGCTGCGCGGGGCGCGCGGCTCGCGCTCTACCTCGCGGCCTACGCCATGGTGCGCTTCGCCCTCGAGGAGGTGCGGGCGCATCCGCGGGTGCTGCTGGGGCGCACGTACTACCAGCTCTTGGCCCTCGGGCTCTTCGTCCTGGCGGCCGGGACGGCCGTCCGGCGCCTGTGGCGAACGAAACGAACAACCTGTTAGCGTCGGCGCCCCATGAGCATGCTCGACCCGAACCGCCCGCACCCGGCGCGCGACCTCGATGCCGACGACCGGCGGACCTACGCGACGGCCGTCGCGTCCCTGGCCTTCGCGGACGAGAAGCTCCACGACGCGGAGGTCGACCGCCTCGGCCTGCTCATGGAGGCCCTCGGCATCGACGCCGGCGAGCACGACGGCCTCGTCGAGGCGGCCCGCGGCGCCGGCGCGGAGGCCCAGGCCGCGTGGCTCGGCCGCTGGCGGGACACGGACGTCGCCACCGCGCTCCTCGAGGACAGCATCGTGCTGGCCTTCAGTGACCAGGAGCTCGACGCGCGGGAGTCGGCGCACATCGCCCGCATCGCCAGCACCCTCGGCGTCGACCCCGGCCGCGCGATGCTCGTCGCGCGCCACGTGCTGGTCGAGAGCCAGGACGAGCGCACGCGCGGCGAGCCCACGAACCCAAAGCTGGTCGCCGAGCTCGGCGACGACCTCGCCCACAGCGAGCCCCCGAAGCCGGGTCCGCTCCAGCGCCTCCTCACGCGCCTCCGCGGGTAGAGCCTCCTAGCTCGCCGCGGCGACCATGGCCTCGATACGCGTGCAGGCCTCTTCGAGGACGGGCATCGAGGGGCCGAAGCTGAAGCGGACGTGGTGGCGGAAGCGGCTCGGGCGGCCGAGGCGGCGCTTGCCCGGGTTCACGTCGAAGAAGTGGCCCGGCACGGTCACGACCTGGTGGTCGAGCGCGGTCCGGAAGAAGTCGTCGGCACGGCGCAGCGAGGGCGGGAGCTCCGAGAGGTCGCCCCAGGCGTAGAAGGTGCCCTCGGGCTCGAGGTCGAAGCGGATGCCGACCGAGCGCAGGCGCTCGACGAGGAAGTCGCGCTTCGCGCCGAAGCTCGCGCGGATGGCCTTCGTCTCGGCGCGCACGTCGTCCTCGCCGAGGAGCCCGATGGCCGCGCGCTGCATGGGCGCCGAGCAGCCCCCATCGAGGAAGCTCCCGGCGCTCGCGACGCTCTCGACGAAGCGCTTCGGGCCGAGGGTCCAGCTCACGCGGAAGCCCGGGTAGCGCCAGTTCTTGGTGAGCCCGTCGATGACCACCACGGGGTCGTGGTCCACGTCCTCGACGTAGCGCGCCGCGCTCACGATGGGGTCGTCGCCGGCCCAGATGTAGTGCGAATAGAACTCGTCCATGATCAGCGCGCAGCCGAGGCCGCGCGCCGCGCTCACGAAGGCCGAGAGCTGATCCCCACGCACGGCCTTGCCTGTGGGATTGCAGGGGTTGCTCATCAGGATGGCGCCGAGGCCGCGCCCGAGGATCTCCCGGCGGAGCGCCTGCGTGGAAAAGGCGTAGCCGTCCTCCGGGTCGAGGAGGATCGGGATGGGCTGGAAGCGCCGGAAGACGTCGAGGAGCTCCTCGTAGGCCGTGTAGTCCGGGAGGAAATGCCCGAGGTTCACGGCGCCCACGGCCGCGCAGGCGCGCATGCAGGCCACCCGGCCGCCGCCGGCGATGGCCACGTTCTCGGCCGAGTATTGCGAGGGCATGCCGCGGCGGAAGAGCCGGTTGTAGAGCCCCGCCACGGCCTCCCGGAGCTCCCAGAGCCCGGCCACCGGCGCGTAGTCGAGGTCCGCGTCCAGAATGGGGACCGAGGTGAGCCGCTCCGGCGCGCCCGCCAGCGGATCGGTGTCTGGCTGGCCCTGGCCGAGGTTGCACCAACCGGACGTTCCGTCCCATCGCCGGTCCATGGCGAAGCCGCGGGCCCGCGCCTGCTCGCTCACGTAGATCACGCCGGTGCGCGGGACGTCGCGGAAGACGCTCGCGGCGATGGCGGGGTGCAGCGCGCTCTCGCCGCTGGGGTCGTTCGGGCTCTGGCCGTCGGGCGGTGCCATGGGGGGGCTCTAGCACCGTCGTGAGGGCCCTCCCAGGTCCGGCCATGCCGGGGGCGGCGCATTGCCTCGGGGCGGCCTCGGCCGCACGACCAGGCCATGAGCGAGCGAACGCCGGACGTGGTGCGCGTCGAGGGCCTCCAGGTCGATTGCGTGGTGGGGGTCTACCCCCACGAGCGCCACGCCTCGCAGCCGCTGCACGTCGACCTCGCGCTCGAGCTCGACACGCGGGCCGCGGGCGATGGCGAGAAGCTCGGGCTCACCGTCGACTACGCCTTCACCGCGGCGCAGGTCGTGTTCCTCCTGAGGAGCTGCCGCTTCCGCCTCCTCGAGACCGCCGCCCAGGCCCTGGCGGGGCACCTCCTGGCGCCGCCCTCGCCGGGCGTGAAGCGCGCGGCGGTGCAGGCCTGCACCATCCGGCTGACGAAGCCCGGCGCGCTCCGCGGCTTCGCGCGGCCGAGCCTGGAGGTGCGGCGCAGCGCGGACGAGGTGAGCCTCACGCACGAGACCAAGCCCTGGGGCCGCGTCGACGTGGTGCACGAGACCCGCGAAGCGGGCATCTACCGGCTCCACGTCGCGCCGGGGAAGGGCATCCCCCTGCACGTGCATCGCCAGATGCGCGAGAGCGAGATGGTCCTGAGCAAGGGCCTCCTCTGCCAGAACCGGAAGGTGCCGCCGGGGACCGTGCATCGCTGGCCCCTCGGCGCGGCCCATCGCTACGACAACCCGACCTCGCGCTGGCAGTCCATCCTCTGCGTCGACGCGCCGCCGTTCATCCCGGACGACGAGATCGAGGTCGAGGGGGAGCCCGCGGACGTCCCGCCCGAGTCGCCCTGGGCGGTGGCCGGATGAGCGTGCCGCCCGGCGCTCCCCGCGCTCTGCCCGCGCGCGTGCTCGTGACCGGGGCGAGCGGGGGCATCGGCCGGGCCATCGCGCGGACCCTCGCGGCCGAGGGCGTGCGCGTGCTCGCGTCGGGGCGCGACGAGGCGGCGCTCCGCGTGACGCAGGAGGGCTTCGAGGAACGCATGGGGCGGCTCGTGGCGGACCTCGGGCGGCCCGAGGCGGCCAGCGAGGTCGTGCGCGCCGCGGACGCCGCCCTCGGCGGCCTCGAGGGCCTCGTCTGCGCCGCCGGCATCGCGCGCCACGCTCCCATCGGCGCGCTCACGGCCCCGGACCTCGAGGCGATGTACCGGGTGAACGCCGCGGGGCCGGCGCTCCTCGTGCAGGCCGCCGCCGAGCTGCTCCGGGCTGCGCGGGGGGCCGTCGTCCTGGTGTCGAGCACGCTCGCGCAGCGGCCGGCGCCCGGCACGCTCGGCTACGCCATGAGCAAGGCGGCGCTCGAGGCGGCGACGCGGGTGCTTGCCGCCGAGCTCGCACCGGACGTTCGGGTCAACGCCGTCGCGCCGGGGGTCGTCGACACGCCCATGGTGCGCCAGCCGCGGCTCGCGCCGGGCGAGCCCGAGCCCGTGGGCGCGGCCCGCCAGGCGCGCATCGAGGCCCAGCTCGCGACGCTGCGCGCCCTTCACCCCCTCGGCCTCGGCACGCCCGAGGACGTCGCCGACGCCGTGCGCTACCTGCTCGGCGCGCGCTGGCTCACTGGCACCGTGCTCACGGCCGACGGTGGGCTCACGGCGAGCTAGGCGAGCCAGGGGCCTGCCACTCGAGGGAGCGGACGCCGAGGGCGCGCCGCGCGTCCCAGGGAGGCGTGTCCCCGAGCGCGAGGGAGAGCTGCGGGCTCGCGGCCTCGAGCTCGGCCAGCACCGGACCGCGGAGCAGGTCGTTATCGCGCCAGCTCGTCGCGCGCTCGAGCTCCCGGCGGAGCCGGTCACGGGTGCCGAGGAGGAGCGCTGCGACGCCTTCCCGGACGATCGGGTCGTCGTGGTCCATCAGGGGCAGGAGAACCCCGGCGCTCTCGGGCTGCGCGGCCTGGTCCCAGACCCGGGCGAGGGGCGCGTCGTCGCCCGCGAGGAGGCGCGCCACGTTGGCCTCCGCCGCGAGGCGATGCGTCGGGAGCACCGCGTAGAGCACGAGGGCGAAGGCGAAGGCGTCGGTCTGACGGTCGAGGAGCCAGCCGACGGGGCGCTCCCCGTGCACCTTCGCGATCACGAGCACGACCCCCACCACCACCAGCGTGGTCCCCAGGATGGCGAAGATCCGCAGGTCCGAGAGCCCGCTCGCGCGGACGTGGAGCGCGATGCGCCCGTAGGTCAGTCCGGCGAGCACGAGCCCCTGGGCGGCCCAGAGGAGGGCCAGGCGGCGCGCGCCGAGGGCCCGGGGATCCCGGGCGAGGGGCCCGCGGAAGAGGAGGCTCACGACGAGCGTCAGCATCGCGAGCGCCACCGTCAGCCAGAACGCGCCCCGATGGGCGAAGACCTGCGTCGTCATGCCCTCGGGCGGGGCGCCGTGCGCGACCGTCGCGGCCTCGAGGACGAGGTAGGCCGCGAACACCCCGTTCAGGGCGACCATGGTGTTGCGGGCGAGCTCGCGCCGGGCCGGCGGCGCGTCCTCCACCGGCGCCTGCGGACGCCGCCCCGCGCGGATGACGGAGGGACGCACGAGGACGAGCCCGACGACGAGCGCCAGCGCCCAGCCGAGCACGCGGCCGACGCCCGGGAGCTCGAGGTGGCCGAAGAGTTCGGCGAGCTCGAGCAGGGCTTCCCCGACGAAGGGGTTCGCGAGCGCGAAGACGCCCACGAAGGCGAGGGAGAGCACCAGGGGCAGCGCGAGGGAGGGCCCGAAGCGGAGCGCCGGAACGCGCCCGGTGAAGCGCCGCCTCAGCGCGAGGAGCGCGCTCATGCGCCGCGGAAGCGCCAGGAGGCTCTGGCCCAGAGAGCGGGCCCAGGGCGCGCCGGTCGTGGAGGGTGCCCGGAGCGCCACGGCGACGCCGAAGCTCAGCGCCAGGCCGGCGAGCACGGCGACCCAGTTCGGCGCTACGAGGCAGCGGCCCGCGACGACGAACGCGCCGACGAGCAGCGCTCCGAGCCGGGGGGAGCGGCGCTTCGGCCGGGCGGTCGCGACGAGGACGAGCGGGAGCGTCGCGAAGACGAGCGCCAGACCCGCGCCGCCGGTGTCGAGGCCTTGGCGACCCAGCCAGCCGAGCTCGATGAGGAGCATCGCGAGGCCGAGTCCGGCGAGCTCGCGGGTCCGAAGCGGCCGACGCGGCGCGCGCTCCTTCGCCACGAGCACCGCGGGGGCCGGTCGGTAGGGGCCCTCCGTCGCGGGCGGGGGCACGGGAGGCCCGAAGGCCGAAGGCGGGGAGGCGGGCGTCGTCGACATGGCGCGGGCGGAACGGCGCCCGGCCGGGCCCGGATTCCCGGCCGCCGCGATCGCGCGCTCAGGCCGCCGGGCCGAGGGTGTCGATGAAGGCCTCGAAGGCCGGCTTGGCCGCCTCGAGCGTGGCCTCGGGGCCGACGAGCTTGAAGAAGACGGGGCCCTCCGGGCCCAGCACGATCGCGCCGAGGAGCCGGGAGCCCGGCGTCGGCGGTCCGCCGGTCATGGAGCTCGCGAAGGTCCCGCGGATGTCGACCAGGTGCACCTCGAGGCCCGCCACGGTCTTCTGTGCGCGCAGCATCACGGGCTCCGGTGCGTCCGCGACGGTGAACTGGCCCACCCAGCGGCCAATGTTCCCGTCGACGCTGCCGCCCATGCCGGGGAAGTGGAAGACCGTCATCAGGCCTTCGCCCGCCTCGCCGGGCACCACGTACTCCGCCGCGCGCATCGCCATGGAAGGCGGCCGGGACGTGAAGCCGGCGGGATCGCTCCACCGGATGCCTGCGAGGCGCGGCCCTTCGCCGTCCGCCGCGGCGGCGCCCGGCACGGGACCCGGCGCCGGCGC
>JBCDGX010000091.1:0-12607 GCA_038750805.1 Myxococcota bacterium | reverse complement strand
GCCGGGGGGGGGTTTCGCCCCGGGGGGGCCCGCGGCCGGCTCGACGCCAGGGCCTGGGCGGGGCGCCGAGGAAGAACGGGGTGCCGAGGATGCGCCGGGCGGTGAGTCCGACCGAAGGGTTCAGACCCGTGCGACCGGATGATCGTTCGGGCAGGGGTATTTGCCGACGGCGAGGCGGCCCCCGCCCTCGAGCTCCTGGACCCGGTCCGCGGCGATCTCCTTCTCGAACTCGCAGCCGCAGGCGAGCCGGAGCCGGGCGTGGACCCGCCCCGGCCCCGCCATCCGGGTCTCGAGCACCTCGAGCGCGCGCTGCGAGGCCATCAGGAGTAGCGGTCGTTGCGCCAGGGGTGCGCGGTGTCCGAGTAGCCCCGGACCTCCCAGAAGCCGAGCTGGTTCTCCGTGAGGATCTCGATCTTCGAGATCCACTTGGCGCCCTTCCAGGCGTAGAGCTGCGGCGTGATCATGCGCGCCGGCCCGCCGTGCTCCAGAGGGAGCGGCTCGCCGTAGACCTCGTGGGCGATGAGCACGTCGGGCTTGAGCGCCTCCTCGAGGCGGACGTTCGTCGTGTAGCCGTCGTAGCCGTGGCACATGACCACCTCGGCGTCGTCGTCGGGCTCCACCCTCGCGACCAGATCCCGGAAGCGCACGCCGCGCCAGGGCACGTCGAGCTTCGACCAGGTCGTCACGCAGTGGAAATCGCTCACGTCGTCGACCTGCTCGAGGGCGAGCAAATCGTGCCAGGTGAGCGTCTGCGGGTTTGCGCAGGCGCCGGTGATCTCGAGGCGCCACTCGGCCTTGGCGATCTCGGGCTTCCGGCCGAGGTCCAGCACGGGCCAGCCCTTCGCGAGATGCTGGCCCGGCGGGACCTGCGGCATGCCGTGCCGGTTGGCGGGCCCCGTGCCCATGGGCGCCTCGTCGGCCATCGCCGGCGTGTCCGCCATGCGGGCCTCGAAGCGCTCCTTCAGGCGCATGCGTGCGGCGACGATGCGCTGCTCCTTGTCGGTGGCGTCGGTCATCGTGGTTCCTCGGACGGTCGTTGTACCCGTTCGCGCTAAGCTCGGACCATGGTCGCGCTGCCTTCGCTCTTGCCCGTGGACGGGCCGCCTCCGAGCTTCCCGCTGCTCGGGCAGGCGCTCTCCATGAACCGCGACCCGCTCGGGTTTCTCCTCCAGGTGCACCGGACGGGCGGAGACGTGGCCTCGTTACGCCTCGGGCCGTCGCGAGGGCATCTGGTCGGCAGCCCGGAAGGTGCCGAGGCCGTGCTCCGGAGCCGGGCGAAGCTCTATTCGCGGCGCACCCGCGTCTGGAGCACGATGGAGCGCTTCCTCGGGCAGGGCATCCTGATCACCGAGGGCGAGCGCTGGAAGAAGCAGCGCCGCGTCGTGAACCCGGCCTTTCACCGGCGCCGGCTCCGGGCCTTCGGCGAGGTGATGGTGGCCGAGACCGAGGCCATGCTCGCGGGCTGGCGGGACGGGCAGGTCGTCGACGTCGCCGACGCGATGATGCGGGTGACGCTTCGCATCGTGAGCAAGACGCTCTTCGGCACCACCACGGACGCGGACGCGGACACGATCGCCGCGGCCATCGACGTCGGTCAGCGCTTCGTCGAGCACACCATGGCGGGCTTTTTGGTGCTGCCCCTCTCGGTGCCGACGCGGAAGAACCGGACCTTCAAGGCCGCCGTGGCGGACCTCGACGCGGTGGCCGGGCGGCTGATCGAGCGGCGGCGCGCCGAGCTGGCGGCCGGGGGCGGCGGCGACGACGTGCTCACGATGCTCCTCGAGGCGCGCACGGAGGACGGGGAGCCGCTGCCGACCCAGCAGATCCGCGACGAGATCATCACGCTCCTCTCGGCGGGGCACGAGACGACGGCGAACGCCCTCGCCTGGACCTTCTACCGCCTGAGCCGGCACCCCGAGGTCGTGCGGCGCCTCCAGGAGGAGCTCGAGAGGGCCCTCGGCGGCACGCCGCCGGGCATGGGCGACCTCGAGGCCGTGCCCTACGCGCGCTGGGTCTTCCAGGAGGCCATGCGCCTCCATCCCCCGGCCTGGGTGACCGGACGCATGGTGAAGGAGCCCCACGATCTCCTCAGCGTGGCGCGGAAACCCGGCGAGATCACGCTGGTCAGCCCCTACGTGGTGCATCGGCGGGCGGACCTCTACGCGAACCCCGAGGGCTTCGACCCGGCACGCTGGGAGGAGCTCTCGAAGCCCGGGGCGCTCCCGCCCTTCGCCTACTTCCCCTTCGGCGGAGGCCCGCGGAAGTGCATCGGCGAGGCCTTCGCCATGATGGAGGGGCTCCTGGTGTTGATGCGGGTGGCGCAGCGCTTCGAGCTCGAGCTGGTGCCGGGCCATCCCGTCGAGCCGATGCCGCAGATCACCCTCGGCCTGAGGCACGGGCTGCGCATGCGTTTGCGTCAGCGAGGTGGATGACGAGCGGAAATCACTTCGTTTTCCTGCATAAAGGACCACGCGGTCAAAAATACCGTTGACGAGCGCGGAGGGGCGCCGCATGTTCGGGACCACTCGGTCAAAAACATGCTCCTCGACGCCCCCTCCACCTACGTCGCCAACGACGGCTACTCCACTCACCTCCCCCCGCGCCCCCGCCCGCGCCTCGACGAGGCCACGGTGCGTGAGCTGACGCCGGGGCTTATCCGCTACGCGCGCCAGCGCGTCGGCGACGAGCTCGCTCAGGACCTCGTGCAGGACACCTGGGTCGCAGCCTTCGGCGCCATCGACAAGTTCGCCGGGCGCTCGTCGCTCCGGACCTGGCTCATCAGCATCCTCCGCCGGAAGATCATCGACAGCCACCGGCGCCGGCGTCCGCAGGTCTCCTTCGAGGAGCACCACACGCCCGACGGCGACCCGCGCCGCGAGCGCCTCGACGACGTGGCCGCGGCCAACCTCGTCGAGCGCGAGCTGCCGAGCCTCCCGAAGCGGGAGCGCGAGGCCGTCTCCCTCGTCGACGTGGCCGGCTACGACCGCGACGTCGCTGCGGAAGCCATGGGCGTCACCCGCTCCGCGCTTCGCGTGATGCTCCACCGCGGCCGCAACCGGCTGAAGAAGAAGCTCGAGTCGGCGGACCTGACGGTGAACTGAGGGTCTCGAGCGCTGTCGCCGCCGGGAGCGCTCAGCGCTGCAGCGCCGGCCCCGCGGTCGCCGCGCTCCCCTTCAGGAGCTCGACGAAGGCCCGCACCTTGGGCGCGCGGTGCAGGTCGGCGTGCGTCACGATCCACATGGGAACCTCCCACTCCTCGCGCGGCGGAAGGACCTCGACGAGGTCCGGCTGCGCGCGGGCGTAGGCCTGGAGCAAGAAGCCCATCCCGGTCCCGGCCTGGATGGCCTCCGCTCGTACGCGCTCACTGGTGGTGTGGAAGATGATCTGGACGTCGGGCACACGGCTCCGCAGCCAGCGGTCGAAGGGCGCGCGAACCTCCGGGTCGTCCGAGCCCACGAAGAAGTGCCCCGCGAGGTCATTCTCGCCGGCGGGCATCCCGTGACGCGCGACGTAGCGACGGTGCGCGTAGAGCGCGAAGCGCATGGTCGCGAAGGGAAGCACAACGTGGTCCGGCTCGACGGGCTTACGGCCCAGCCGTACGGCCACGTGTGCGTCGATCCCTTCGAGACGAAAGAGCCGCGTGCTCGCCACGTAGCGGAGGCGTACGGCCGGATATGCCTCGCGGAAGGCGATCATCGCCGGCAGAAGCCAGGGCGCCACTTCGTCGATCGAGGTCACGGTGAGCTCCCCCGAAAACGCCGTCGCGAGGCGCTGAGCCTGACCGAAGAAGCCCCCGAGGCGTTCCTCGACGTCCCCGGCGACGTGGAGGAACTCCTCGCCGACGTCGGTGACCGCGTAGCCCCGGGCGTGCCGGACGAAGAGCTTCGAGCCCAGCTTCCCCTCGAGGGAATCGACGCGTCGGAGGACGGTCGCGCGGTGCACGCCGAGAGCCTCCGCGGCCCGGCTCAGCGTGCCCCTGCGCGCGACCTCGAGTGCGGTCCTCACTTCGTTCCAGTCGTCCATCGCTCCGGGAGCGTAGGTCGCTTTCCGTCGCCGGGTGGGGCCCGGACGCTCGTCGGCGCGCAGGGGGCCGTGCGCTGACGCGCATTCCGCCCGGCGGGCCACGCCCTAGCGATGATGCGTGACGAACGAGCGCTACCGCCGCGTGCCACTGTTGCCCGTCGCCACCGAGTCCACCCACTGGGACCTCGAGGTCGAAGGCACGCTCCCCGAGGAGCTCGACGGTCTCTACGTTCGCAACGGACCCAACGCCCTCGGGAGCATTCCACCGAACCTCCACTACTTCAGCGGGGAGGGCATGCTGCACGGCGTGCGCCTCTCGGAGGGTCGGGCGCTCTGGTACCGGAGCCGCGTCGTGCGCGCCGGCCGCGCCGCGGAGCGGCTCGGCGAAGTGGACCCGGGCGGACCCGTGTCCCACGGAATGGATGCGTCGCCCAACACGAACGTGGCGCTCTTCGGGGGTCGCCTCTACGCGACCATCGAGGCCGGCGCCAATCCCGTCGAGCTGACCTCCGAGCTGGAGACGGTCGCGCGAAGCGATCTCGGTGGCGCGCTCGCGTACGGCTTCACCGGTCACCACAAGGTCGATCCAGACACGGGCGAAGCGCATGGCGTCGTCTACCACCAGGCCCTCGCGGGCAAGGCGCTCTACCTACGGCTCTCGCCGTCGGGGGAGCTTCGACACTCGGTCGAGGTCCCGCTCACCGGCGCAACGCAGATCCACGATATGGCGTTCACGAAGCGCTACGCCATCGTCCTCGATCTCAACGTGGTCTTCGATCCGAGCCTCGCGGAGAAGACCACGCTGCCCATCGTCTGGGACGGAGACAAGCCCGCGCGCGTGGGGCTCGTTCCCCTCGAGGGTCGCACCGAAGACGTGCGCTTTTTCGAGGTAGACCCCTGCTACGTCTACCACCCGGTCAACGCCTTCGAGACGGAGGCCGGCGAGGTCGTGCTCGACGTGAGCCGCTACCCGCGCGCAGCGGAGAAGGACCTCTACGGCCCGCTCGGCGACACGCTTCCGACCATCGATCGCTGGACCTTCGACCTCCGCGGCGGCACCGGCCGGGCGCGGCAGGAGCGCCTCTCCGACCTCCCCTTGGACTTTCCGAAGGTCAGTGGACGGGTGCAGGGGCGCCCCTACCGCTACGCCTACACGGTGACGGCCACGCTCACGCCCTCGTTCGAGCACGCCGTGAAGCTCGACGTGACGACGGGCGAAGCGGAGGCGCAGCGCCTGGACGGCGGCATGGCGTCCGAGCTGACGTTCATCCCGCGTGCAGGGGCCACAGAAGAGGACGATGGCTGGCTCGTGGGGTACTGCTTTCAGCCCGACCAGGAGCGCTCGCGCCTGGTCGTCCTGAACGGCCAGGACTTCGGCGGCGAGCCCGTGGCGAGCGTGTGGATTCCAAAGCCTCACGTCCCCATCGGGACCCATGGGGACTGGTTCCCGGGGCTCGGAGCGTAGGAGAACGGCATGCTTCTGTATCTCGCGACGGGCGTGGCCCTGGGGGTCGCCTTCCATAGCTCGGTGGAGCCGGGCAACATCCGAAACCGCGTCGCCGAGCTCGACGCGAAGCTGAAGGGTCGGCCCTACGAGGCGCCGCCAGCCCTGCCCTTCGCCATCGACACGCCGGCGAAAGCGCTCGGCGTCGGGATGGCCTTCACGCTGATTCCTGCGGCCATCGCGTTCGCGCTCATGGCCTTCCTCGAGCCGCCGGAGACCCTGTGTCTCGGTCTCATCATCGCCGTGCTGCTGCTCAAGGAAGCGCGCAACACGCTCAGCATCAACGCCTATCACGAGGAGATAGGCGCGGTGATCGAGGACGTCGGGGAGAGCGAGCGCACGCCGTCGGACACGGGGGCGACGCCGCCCGCATGAGGCGGCCGATGCGGGAGCCTCCGGCGCTATGCTCGACGGATGCTCCGCTCGCGTCGCTCCATGCTCCTGACGTTCGCCGCGCTCGGGCTCGCTCCCGTGCGGGCGCGGGCCGACGGGCGTTCGCGCATCGACCGACTGGAGATCGACAAATCCGAGCGCCGCCTTCGGGCCTACGCCGGCGACCGGCTCGCGGCGACCTACCGCGTCGCCGTCGGCTCCGGTGGCCTCGGACCGAAGCGCTTCGAGGGCGACCGGCGCACGCCGGAGGGCGCGTACCGCATCGACCGGCGCCATCGAAGCCGGCAGTACCACCGCTTCCTCCACGTCTCCTACCCGAACGCCGAGGACCGGCGCCGGTTCCGGGCGCTCCGCCGCTCCGGCGAGGTGCCCGAGGGCCGCGGCATCGGCAGCGCCATCGGCATCCACGGAGGGAACCGGGGCGCCCGCCGCCTCGTCGACTGGACCGCCGGCTGCATCGCGCTCCGGGACGACGAGGCAGAAGCGCTCTTCGCCGCCGTCGTGCCGAACGCGCGCGTGATCATCCGGCCGTGACCCCGGCCGGCTCAGCTGCCGATCGGGAGCAGGCTCCAGAGACAGAACGCGAGATATGCGAGCGCGAGCACGCGCCGGTTCATGTACGGACGCCCGGACCGCCGCAGGGACTCGCCTTCCTCGAAGGCGAAGTAGGCCGCCGCGAACCAGCACGCTGCCTCCACCTGGGCCAACCAGCCAAGCTTTAACGTGAACCGGCCAGCGAGCGCGAGGGACGCGAGCGCCATGGCCATGAAGCGCCGAGCCTCGGCCTCCTCCAGCTTCTGCAGCTCCTCTTCGCTCACGCGCGTAGTCTCGTCGTTCCACCCGGGCGTGACCACCCCGAATGCCGCCCGACGGGCGAAGCGGGCGTAACTCGCGAGCCCTTGTCAGCTCGGCCGCAAGCGCCTCTCCTCGCTACGTGCGGGCTCAGCCCGCCGCGGGAGGTCCTCGTGCAGTTCTTCACTCGAGCGCGCCGCAGCGACGTGGGCCCCGGCCCCTTCGCCCTCGCGATCGTGCTGGCCGTCGGCTGCGCGACCGATGGGAGCGGGCCCACCTCGGGCTTCGACGGGGACGACGTGGTCTCGGTGAGCGGCACACGGACCACCGGGACGCGGGTGCTCGCTGACCTGGCCGAGCTCGCGGCCCTCGAGGTCGAGGACGACCTCCTCATCCTCGAGCTCGAGCCCGGCACGCCCGTCGACGTGCTCCCACAGGTCGGCGACGTGCTCGTCAGCGACGTGCGCCCGGAGGCGCCCTACGGCTTCGCCCGGAACGTGCTGGCCGTCAGCGACCTCGGCGGCGACCGCTATGAGCTCGAGACCCAGCAGGCGACGCTCACGGAGATCTTCGAGTCCCTCGACGTCGCCCTGGAGACCACGCCGAACACCGACGCCTGGGAGGAGCCTGCCGACCCGGACCTCGTCGGCCGCGCCGTGAGCCCCCTCGACGTCGAGAACCGCATCGAGCTCTTTCCGCAGGCTGGCACGGAGCGCTTCCGCTGCGGCAACGGCGGCGGCGAGGCCGAGCTGACGGCGATCTTCGAGCTCGCGCCGGAGCTCTATACGGAGGTCGCGATCCGGCCCATCACCGGACCCATCGACGCGATCCGCAACGGCATCCTCGAGCGCGCGCGCCTCGGCATGGGCGGTCAGCTCGAGATCGGCTTCCAGGGCCGCATCCGCGGCGAGGCCGGCCTCCGCTGCACGTCGACCTTCCGCGGCACGCCCATCGAGCGGCGCACGACCATCTACCCGGGCGGCGTGCCGACGATCATCACGCACGTCTTCACGCCGCAGGTCGAGGTGCTGGTCACGCTCGGAGCCGCCGTGGAGTGGGCCTCGCGCACGACGACGGTCTTCGCCTTCGAGGCCGGGGTCGAGAAGCCGAGCGAGACCGAGGATTGGCGCTTCTTCACGAGCAGCGGCGTCACCGAGGTGAACCCGCCGGCCGTCCCCGAGGGGCGCGTGGAGCTCCGCGTGCAGGTCGAGCCTTCGGTCGAGTACACGACGCTCCTCTACGACGCCGTGGGCCCGGCCGTGGGGCTCGGCATCCCCTTCGACGCGCGCCTCGGCGTGGCCCTCGAGCCGGACGCCTGCCCGACCTTCGATCTGACGGCGGCGCTCCAGGCGAGCGTGGGCGCCGAGGTGCGCGTGCCCGTGATCAGCCGGCCCCGGGCGCGCGTCTCGCAGACCTTCGTGCTCTTCGGGCCCGCCTCGGTCTTCGGTGGCCCCCTCGAGCTCTGCCCCGAGGGGGACATGCCCGGCGACCCGGCGGACCCGCCTGGGGGTTGCGCGGCGCTCGGGGACGCTTGCGTCGCGTGCATCACCGCCGGCTGCGGCTGGTGCGCCGAAGGATGCGTCGACCTCCGCGACGCCGGCGGGCGCCTGACGAGCTGCGAGGACGGCGAGATCTCGACGACGCTCTACCGCGAGTGCCCGAGCGATCCCTGCTCGGGCGCCACGAGCTGCACGGAGTGCGGGGCCATGGAGGGCTGTGGCTGGTGCGGCGAGACCGGCGGGGCCGGCGCCGGGACCTGCCTCTCGGAGGAGCGGAGCGGCGAGTGCGGCCGCGACGTGGGCCATTGGCGGGACGGCGAGGGGGCGTGCACCGACTGCACGGCGCTGACCGACTGCACGTCCTGTGCGGACGACGTGAACTGCGGCTGGTGCGAGGGGACGGGCTGCGTGTCGACGTCCCGGGACATCTTCGGGGCCTGCGGCGAGGACGGCCCACGCCCGGTCACGCTCCCCACCTCCTGCGAGGACTTCGTGAGCGTCGACGAGCGCTGCCAGGGCTACGCCGCCTGCGGCGAGTGCACGCGCGACCTCGAGTGCTTCTGGTGCAGCGAGAGCAATGGTTGCGACTCGGTGCGGCGCCTCGAGGCCGGTGCGTCGGCCTGCCGCGGCGTCGGCGCGACGGTCATCGATCCGAACGCCTGCGAGACCTGCGAGTTCACGGACTGCCGGAGCTGCGCCACCAACGGCTTCTGCCAGTGGTGCGATGGCGAATGCCAGAACGCCTCGACGGAGACCTGCGAGGGGACGCCGGCGGTGAACCCCGGACAGTGCGGCTGACGCGGCGGCCTCGAAGGGCGGCAACGCCGCAACGCAGCACGGGGCGCGGCGGCCGTAGGCTCTCGCCATGGGACGACTCTCGGTGCTCGGCGCCGCCACGCTGCTCCTCGCGTGCACGGGTGAGCTCGGAAACGACGAGGCCGGCGACGCCGCGACGTCCCTCGACGCCGGAACGGAGGACGCTGGCCGGGCCGACGCGGGCGGGGAGGACGCCGGCCGGGTGGACGCAGGTGGCAACGACGCAGGCAGCGCCGACGCCGGTTTCGACCTCACCGTGGACGCCGGGCGTCCCCTCGCCGAGTTCGAGGAGCGGGACGGCCTCGTCGTCTTCGAGGCCGAGCACTTCTTCGCGCAGATCCGCGACGAATGGACGCGCTGGTACCGCTTCGAGGCCGGCGCGCCGGACCCCGAGGTGACCTGCCGCACCGAGGTGAGCTGCGGCGGCGGCGGCGCTCCGGATTGCAACGAGTACGCGAGCTGCGACGGCGACGCGATCGACCCGGCGGACGCGAGCCAGGGGATCTACCTCGAGGCGCTGCCGGACCGGCGGCGCACGGACGACGATCCCGGCACGGCCGGCGCCATCGGCGTGGTGAACGACCCGGACCGCGCGCCCACGCTGATCTACCGCGTCCACTTCACGACGACCGGGCGCTACTACGTGTGGGTGCACGCCCGGGGCCAGGGGCCCGCGGCGAACGGCCTCCACGTCGGCCTCGACGGCGAGTGGCCGCGCAACGAGCTCGTCGACCCCTCGAGCATGCGCCTCCAGTTCCGGAACGGCTGGCGCTGGACCCAGACCCGCCGCGGGGGGCGCCAGCACACGGGCGTGAGCGCCACGGACGAGGTGAGCCTCCGCGACGCGAACGTGTGGGTCGAGATCGCGACGCCGGGCGTTCACACCCTCGAGCTCGGCATGCGCGAGGACGGCCTCGAGATCGACAAGGTCCTCTTGACGACCGATCCGGAGCTCGAGCCCGAGGGCCTCGACCAGCCCGAGACGCGCCTCGATTGAGCCGGCAGCTCAGCGCGCGAAGAAGGGCACGAAGGCCCCCGCATCGTCGCCGATCTCCTCGCGGATGAGCGCGTTCTTGCGCTCGTTGAGGCGCGCCAGCACCTCGCGATGCGCGGGGTCGCCCGCGAGGTTGCGGAGCTCTCCGGGATCGGCCTCCGTGTCGTAGAGCTCGACGTCGTTCCGGCGCGCGAGCTCCTCGAGGTCCTTCGGCAGGTGGTGGTCGCCGGGGCGGAAGTAGCGGGAGAGCTTCCAGCGGCCGTCGATGAGGCCGCGCATGTGTCCGCGCTTCGTCCAGTCGACGCGACGGACCATGCGGGCGAGCGCGAGCTTCTGCGCGAGCCCCCGCTTGGCCAGGGCCTCCGCCGCCATGCGCGGCGCGTCCGCGTCGAGGTAGGCGAGGCCGGTCCAGTAAGTGAGGATGCCGCGGGCATCGCGCGGGGTGCGCGCCTGCGCGTCGCCGACGACGGCGCTCACGTCGTGGCCGACCAGATCCGGGTAATGCTCGCGCACGACGGAGGGGTCGATGCCCGCGAGCGCGAGGAGCGTCGGCGCGAGGTCGACGAGGCTCACGAGGTTCACCGCGACGGCGCCGCGCCTTCCCTCCGGATGACGGACGACGAAGGGAACGCGGCTGCCTTCGCGGTAGGCGCTGACGCCCTTCCCGCGCAGCCCATGAGCCCCGAGGTACTCGCCGTGGTCGGAGGTGAAGACCACGACCGTGCGCTCGTCCTCGCCGGACGCGCGCAGTCCCGCGAGCAAGCGGCCGAGCTGGCGGTCGGAGTCACGAAGACAGTTCCAGTAGAAGTTCTGGAACTCGCGGGCGATGTCCTCGGAGCACGTGTCGAGGGTCCCGAAGAGGCGGTTCCAGACCTCGAGGTACTCGCGAATGGCGGGCGGTCGCCCGGGGAGCGTCGCCTCGCCCCAGCTCCCGACCACCTCGTAGCCGAGATCCTCCTGGTAGAGCGGGGTGGACGGCGGGCGCGCGCTCGGGCTCGGGAACTGGCTAACCCGGCTGCGCGTCATCGCGTCGCCGGACGTGTAGTACATGACGTCGTGGGGGTTCACGAGGTTCAGCGCGAGGAACCAGGGCGCGCCCGGGCCCCGATGGCGCGCGATGAAGCGGAGCGCCGCGTCGACGCTCGCCCCGTCGTTCTCGCGGCCGGCGTTCGCCCCGTCGAGCTCCTTGTCGGCCTCGCTCTCACCGAACCCGTAGCGCCGGGCCGCCGAGGCGACGGGCGCGCCGGCCCGCTCGGGGACCTTGCTGAGGTGCCATTTCCCGGCGTAGCCGACCCGGTAGCCGGCGTCCTCCATCATCGTTCCGAGCGTGGGCAGCGCCTTCGAGAGGTCGCGCGCCATCGGCACGGGCACGTTCTCCCAGAGCCCGTTGTTGGGGGCGTGAACGCCGGTGTAAACGGCCCCCCGCGCCATCGCGCAGAGCTGGATGGGCGTGTGCGCGCCGCCGATCTGCACGCCCTCGTCGCGCAGGGACGCCCGGGCCGGGCAGTGACGATCGATGAAGCCCGCGGGGAGCTGGTCCCAGCTCCGCTCCTGGTCCGTGAGGACGAAGAGCACGTTGAGCCGAGGTCCCCGCGGCCGGGGGAGCTGGGCTCGGCGGCGTTGGCGACGCCGGGCCGCGTAGCCGGCGCCGGACGCGAGACCCAGCGCGGCGAGGACGAGCGCCTGCTCATCCATCCGCGGGCCGCTCGTTCCGCGCCGAGCGCCGCGGCGCGTCCGTGATCGTCACGCTCACGGCGCCGAGGCCCTCCGCCCGCACGCCGACGAGGTCGCCGGGCGCGAGGAAGCGCTCGCGGTCGCGGAGCTTGATGCCGAGCTTGGCGAAGCGGTCCATGCCGAGGAGCTGCGCGAGACGGGCCTTCCAGCGCGGCGTAGCGATGGCCACGCCGCCCGGCGTCCCCGTGAGGACCACGGTGCCGCGGGCGAGCGGGACGTCCGGGAAGCGCGCGTGCACGAAGCGCAGCATGTCCTTCGGCGTGTAGACGAGGTCCCGCGTCGACTGACGCTGCCGAAGCTCGCCGTTCACGCGCGTCTCGAGGGTCACGCAGGGCACGCCCGCGGGATGCGCTTCGTCCGGGACGAACGCTCGGTCGCCGACGGGCAGGAGCCCGGCGAGGCTCTTCGACACGCCCCAATAGGCGATGCGGTCGGGCCGGCCCTCGCCGAGGATGGCGAGCGCGCGCGCGGAGAGATCGTTCGCCACGAAGAAGCCGAGGGGCGGCGCGTAGGCCGGGCGCTCGAGGTCCGCCGGGTCCACGTCCTCGAGCAGCACGATGCCGAGCTCGACCTCGTAATCGAGGAGCGGGTCGAGCTCCCCGCCGAGCGCCTCGAGCTGCGCACCGAGGCCGGGCTCGAAGGCCTCCGCCTCGGCGATGAGCACCTCGGGCGAGGGAAAGGCCGTCACGGCCCCGTCGCGGCTCGCGGCCGTGTCCTTGGCGAAGACCGGCGGGATCGCCGCCGGGTCGAAGGACGCGGCGGTCTCCTCGATGTGCGCCGCGTAGGAGAGGCCGATGCCGAAGGTGCGCAGCGGCGCCTCGAGGGGCACGAGGCGCCCCTCGCCGAGGGCGT
>JBCDGX010000090.1:0-12632 GCA_038750805.1 Myxococcota bacterium | reverse complement strand
GCCCGCGCTGGTGGCGGCGGTGGTCGCGCACATCGGCGAGCGGCTCCGGGCGACGGCGGACGTGGCGAACGGCGAGGACCCGCTCCACGCCGGCGCCCTCGCCTTCGCCCGCTTCGCGCGGGACGAGCCGCGGCTCTACGAGGCGCTCTTTCTCGTGCCCCACGAGTCGCCGCCCGACTGGGTGGGCATGCGGCGCTCGTTCTCCGTCGGGCTCGACGAGTTTCCGCGCTACGCCGGGCTCTCGCCGCGGGCCCGGGACGCGCTGGCCTGGCGCGCGTCGGTCATCGCCCACGGCATCGGCGTCGAGGTGTGGTCCGGGCGCCATGAGAAGACGAGCGACGCGGCGCTCCGGAAGCTGGTGGGCGAGCTCGTCGAGCCGGTCGTCGCGGCGTACCTCGCGGCCTAGGGTCCCGAATCTTCGGCGCGACTCAAGACCCTAGCGCGAGAGCGTGATCCCGAGGACGAAGGAAAGGCGCCGCGCGGCGTCGAGCGCCGCCTCGAAGTCGTCCTGGGAGAGGCCGAGGAAGGCTCGGGCGTCCTCGAGATCCGAGGGTGCGAAGGCCGCGAACCACTCGCCACCGCGAAGCCAGTCGAAGGTGCGGGCCAACGGCCTAGCGCCTAGCACGCGCGTCACGATGGCCGTCCGGCGCGGCTCGAAGTCGTCGTAATCGGCGGACGCGCGAGCGCGCTGCGCCGCCGTCGGGAGGCCCCCCTCAGCGAAGGTCAGGTACCCGCGGATCCTGGGCTTGTGGGTGCGGCAGAAGGCGAGAAAGGCGTCAAAGCCCGCGTCCGTCGGCTCCCCCGCGTGCACGTAGACCACGATGCCTGCTCGGGTTAGCGCGAGACCCGAGCGCTCCGGGGGATTTGGCGCGAAGACCTCACTCAATGCAGCAACCACGGGACGATCTGCCGCCCAATGCGGCGGGACGTCGAACACATATCCACTCTTTGCCCCACGCGTCAGAGCGCCGCCATCGCGCGCTGGCTCGTCGCGACCACCCAATCGATGACCGCGCGCACCCGCGCTTCCTCCGCGAGCGCCTCGTGGGTGACGAGCCAGAGCGTGCGCGTCAGCCCGGTCTCTTCGAGGCAGACCAGGTCGTGGCGACGGGCGAGGGCCTCCGGGAGGATCGCCAGCCCGAGCCCGTCCGCCGCCGCCCGGGCGAGATCCCTCGTGTCGTTCGCCCGGAAGCGAGGCGTTCGTCCCGCGGAGCGCGCAGCGACCCAACGCGTCTCCTGGAGGACGCCCTCGGGATCGTGGAGGGCGAGCCAGCGGCGCTCGGCGGTCGGCACCGCGAGGTAGGCCGCGCTCGCGTAGACGCCGTAGCGGAGCGCGCCCACCTTCCGGAAGCGAAGGCTCTGCTGCGCCGGCCGCACGACGCGGAGCGCGACGTCGGCGCCGCCGGGTCCGATGGGCACGAGCTCGGTGCGTCCCTCGAGGACGAGGTCGATCTCCGGCGCCGCCTCCCAGAGCGCGCCCAGCGCGGGAACCAGCAGCTCGCTCGCCAGCTCCTCGGCCGTCGCGAGGCGCACCACCCCGGCGGGCCTGTCCGGATGGGCCGCGCTCTGACGGAAGCGCTCGACGGCAGCCGCGACGGCCTCGGCCTCGGGAAGCAGGCGCGACGCGAGCGGCGTGAGCTGGAAGGCGCGCGCGCTTCGCTGGAAGAGGCGCCCGCCCAGGGACGCCTCGAGCTCGGCGATGCGCCGAGACACCGTCGACTGATGCGTGCCGAGGCGTCGCGCGGCCTCGGTGAAACTCCCCGCCCGGGCCACGGCGAGGAACACGACGACGTCGTCCGCGTCCATGCATGCAGCATCGCATGCTGAACATGCCTGAACCCGGCTTCCCTGCATTCACGCGCGGAGGCAGAAGGGACGCATGACGACCGCACGACACGTCGCCATCGTCGGCGCGGGCCCCGCCGGGCTGACCGTGGGCCGCGCCCTGAAGCGCGCCGGCATCCCCTTCACCATCGTCGAGCGCCACACCGGCGTCGGGGGGATCTGGGACATCGAGAACCCCGGCGGCCCGATGTACGACTCGGCGCATTTCATCTCGTCGAGCCGGCTCTCACACTTCGCGGGTCATCCCATGCCCGCGGGGACCCCCGACTATCCCGGCCACCGGCGCGTACTCCGCTACGTGCGGAGCTTCGCGCGGGAGGAGGGCCTCTTGGCGCACGTCCGCTTCGGGACCTCGGTGGTCCAAACCGAACGTTCGGCCGAAGGCTGGCGCCTCGAGCTCGCCGCCGGGGAGCCCCTCGAAGCCTCGCACCTCGTCTGCGCCTCGGGCACGACCTGGGCGCCGCGGCTGCCGGAGTGGCCGGGGAGCTTCGCGGGCACGGTGATGCACTCGTCCGCCTATCGCTCGCGGGAGCTCTTCGCCGGCCGGCGCGTGCTCGTCGTCGGCGCCGGAAACTCCGGCTGCGACATCGCCTGCGACGCGGCGCAGACCGCCGACGCGGCCTTCATCAGCATGCGCCGGGGCTACCACTTCATCCCGAAGCACCTCTTCGGCATGCCGGCGGACGTGTTCAGCGCGCGGACGGCGTGGCTGCCCATGGCCGTGCGGCGGCGGGCCTTCGAGGCGGTGCTGAAGCGCGTGCACGGCGACCTCGGGGAGCTCGGCCTGCCGGCGCCGGACCATCGCGTGCTCGAGAGCCACCCGATCCTGAACGATCAGCTCCTCCACCATCTCCGGCACGGCGACGTGGAGGTGCATCGCGACGTCGAGCGCCTCGATGGGACGCGCGTGCGCTTCGTGGACGGGCGGAGCGTGGAGGTCGACCTCGTCGTCTGCGCGACGGGCTATGCGACGGAGACGCCCTACCTCGCGCCGGGGACCTTTCCGGAGCGCGGGGGGCGGCCGGACCTCTACCTGAACATGCTCAGCCGCGAGGACCCGACGCTCTTCGCGTCGGGCTTCCTCGAGTCGAACTCGGGGCTCTTCAAGCTCTTCGACCACAAGGCCCACGTGATCGCGCACGCCATCGCGGCGGAAGGAAACGCGGCGCGGAAGCTCCGGGCCCTCGCCGAGCGCGACGTCCCGGACCTCTCCGGAGGCATCCGCTACGTGAAGAGCGCGCGGCACGCGACCTACGTGAACATCGACGCCTACCGGCGGGCGCTGCACCGGCTCGCCCGGCGCATGGGCTGGCCAGGCTTCGAGCCACGGACGCTCTTTCCGGACGCGCCGGCCTTTCGCGCGGCGCCGGCGCTACTGCCGGAGGGGAGCTGAGCATGCGACGGCTGCTCCGGCGCATCTACGTGCTCCCGCTCTTCGTCACGACGGGCCGGCCGCTCTTCGCGATGGCCCGCGTGCGGGCTCTAGAGCCCGTGTCCCTCGGGCTGGCACGCCTCTACGCGGCGATGGTGCACGCGAGCTTCGGGCGGCGGCGGAAGGCGAACGTGAGCGAGCTGGCGGACGAGTGGAACCGGCTCATGCCGAGCCCGCGCGAGGCCTTCCCCGTGGTGTCCGTGGAGGACGACACGGCCTTCGTGGAGATCCGCATCGACTGCCCGCTCCGCGGCAGCGGCGACGCGGAGGCGTGCTGGCGCGCGATGGAGTTCGACCGAACGCTCGTCCGGAAGTCGGGCGGCGCGCTCGTCGTGCTCGCGTCGCAATCGGTCGGCGGCTCGCGCTGCCGGCTCGCCATCCGGCGGGAGGGCGCGCGCTTCGAGGACCTCGAGGTCGCGCACCCGCGCTGGCGCGGCTAGCGAGGGGCGCGGCGGAGGTCGTCGCGGAGCTGTTCGAGGAGGGCTTCGGCGCGCTTCTCCTGCGTGGCAGGGCGCTTCGCGCGGGCGATGGGATAGGTGAGCGTCCGCCGCTTGCCCGGCGTGAGCGTGGCCCAGAACGCCTCGACCTCGGGGTCGCGCGCGAGGGCCTCGGCAAGGGCCTCCGGGACGTCGACGCGGTCGGGCTCCGGGTCCGGCCACACCACGACCGAAAGCACGTCGCCCACCTCGAGGCCGGCGTCGCGCAACCAGCCTTCGCCGAGCTTCACGCAGGGCGTCCCGGCGGTCGTGCGCGCGAGCTTCCGGCGAAAGGGGAGCGCGCCGAGCTGCCCCTCGAGCCGGTCCACGCCCGCCGCCTCGAACGCCCTGGCCACGGCCGCCGGGAGCGGGACGAAGTGCTTCATGTAGCCCCGCTCCTGGCCCTCATCGAAGGAGATGGCCGCCCGGAAGGCATGCTCGTCGTTGGGCTCGCTCATCCCCCGAGACCTGGTCTCGAGGGACGAGCGGCGCGAGCCCTGGGTGGGGACGCTAAGCCGGCGCGCAGGCCGGGAGCGCGTCCAGGAGCCTACCGATGGGCTGGGACGTGTAGCGCTCGAACTCCTCGGGCTCCATCGCGAGGAGCGGCGGGATGACCATGGCCTCCTCGCGATCGAGGTGGGCGTCGAGGGTCGCGTGGTAGGTGCGGAGGGCCGAGAGCACGGCGTCGTCGGCCTCGGCCGAGTCGGCGCGATGGGCCTCCTCGAGGGCCTCCAGCACCGCGTCGCGCTCGCCGTGGAGGCGCTCGTGGTCGTGGGCGAGCACCTCGAGGCTCAGACCGAAACGCCGCGCCAGGTAGGGGTAGAGCTTGTGCTCCTCGTAGGCCTCGTGGCCCGCCATGCCCCGGTGCCAGAGCCGGAAGACCAGCTCGACGTAGGCGCGCCAGCCGTCCTCGCGCTCCTCGGCCCGCGCGATGAGCTCACGGCTCACGTCGCGGAACCCGTCGTGCGAACGGAGGAGCAGGGTCTGCTCCGGGTAGTTCGGGTGGGCTTCGAAGGTCGCCCGCAGCGCGCGTCCCCGCTCGTGAGACGCCCTCTGCGTCGGCCCGCAGGCGATGCAGTCGGTCATGCGCGCGAAGGTGCGCAGGCGCATCGCGAGGGCAAGGGGTTCAACGGTCCGTTGCGTCCATGCCACCCGTCCCGCCGAGCTGGACCTCGACGTCGCGCACGAGGCGCGTGTGGGTGGTGTAGGTGAGGAAGTTCCCGAGAAAGCCGAGCGTGAGCGCCGAGACGGTGGCGGAGAAGACGACGCGATCCCTGGGGACCTGGAAGCCGCGGCGGCGGAGCTGACGCGACCGCCGCACGAGCCGGTGGATGGCGAAGATCGTGCTGGTGGACATGAGCGCGACTCCCGCGAGCGCCGTAAGCCCGAGCGCCCGTATGGTCCGGTCGCCACACGCGCGGCCCTCGTTGTCGGTTCCGTAGCAGTTGTTCCCCCAGATGAGGGTGCCGAGGAGCCCGACGGTCAGCGTGCCGACGCCCACGCCGTGCACGAGGGCGGCGCGACGCTGGGCGCGCATGTCGATGGCGAGCGTGAGGCGGAGCGTCTCCGCCGCCTCACGCGAGAGGCGGACCGAAGGGGTTGCCGGCGCTCGGTCGGCGGTTGCCGCGACGGCGGTTTCCCGCGGCGTGGGTGGTTGCGCGGACGCGGTTCCGGCCGCGAGGCACACGAGCCCCACGACCGCGGCCAAGCGGTTCAAGCAAGTCATGACCTCAGACTATGCAGTCTGGGGTTCCGTCGCACGCTCGCGACGCCGCGAGAACGCGCTCAGAAAGGCTTCTGACCCTTGGGCCCGAGCGCCTTCTGCACCCCCACGAACACGGCCCCGACGATGACGGCCACCACGGCCGCGCCGACCTTCGTCAGTAATCGGGGCGTGTCGGAGTCGCCGAAGGAGATCGCGATGAGCGCGCAGACGAGCGCCGTGATCGTACCCGCCACCGTGGCGGCGAAGGTCGCGAAACGCGAGCGGCGCTGCCACGCCCGCACGTCACGTGCGAGCTGGTCGAGCTCCTCGTCCGACGGCGAGGGCGGGGTCTCCGCGCTCACTCCGCGGCCGCCGCGGCGTGGCGGGCGCTCTTAGTGAGGGCGCGCTCGAAGTCGGCGATGAGGTCGCGGACGTCTTCGAGTCCGACGCTGACCCGAATCATGCGGGGGTCGATGCCCATGGCCGCCTGCACCGCCGCCGGGAGGCCGGCGTGGCTCGTGGTGATCGGCCGGGTGACGAGCGTCTCGAGGCCGCCGAGGCTCGGCGCGTCGACGGCGAGCTCGAGGGCCTCGACGAGCGCGCGGGAGCGCTCCGGGTCGCCCTTCGGCGTGAAGCTGAGCATCGCGCCATAGCCCTCGAAGAGCCGCGTCGCGTTGGCGTGCGCCGGGTCGCTCGGGAGGCTCGGGTGCCGCACCTCGACCACGTCGCCGTGGTCGGCGAGCCAGGCCGCCAGCGTACGCGCCGACGCGAACTGGGCCTCCACGCGCACGCTCAGCGTCTTCAGCCCGCGATGGAGCAGGTGGCAGGCGTGGGGGTCGAGGCAGATGCCCATCAGGTTCATCCGCTTCCGGATCCCCTCGATGCGGCTCGCCTCGCCGGCGATGGCCCCGGCCACGACGTCCGTGTGGCCGTTCAGGTACTTCGAGGCGCTGTGCACCACGAGGTCGAAGCCGACCTCGACGGGGCGATAGGCGATGGGCGTCCCGAAGGTGTTGTCGACGATGCTGACGAGCCCGTGGCGCTGGGCGAAGGCCACCACCTCGTCGAGGGGCGGCACGTCGATCCACGGGTTGGTCAGGGACTCCGCGTAGAAGACCCGCGTCCTCTCGCTCGCCTCCCAGGTGCTCGGGTCGAGCAGATCGACGTAACGCACGGTGATGCCGTGGCTCCGCGCGAGCTCTTCGAGGATCTTCCGCGTCCCCCCGTAGACCCGGAAGGGCGCGAGCACCTCGTCGCCGGCCACGAGGCTCGTGGTCAGCGCCATCCAGATGGCCGCCGTGCCGCTCGGGAGCACCACCGCCGCATCCGCCGCGTCGAGGGCCGCGAGCTTCTCGCAGACCCAGCGCTGGTTCGGGGTGTTGTTCAGGCGGATGTACTTGATGTCGTCGAAGGTCTCGGGATCGCCGAGATCGAAGGTGCTGCTCGGGACGAGGGGTGCCGCGACGGCGCCGTCGATGCGCTCCTCGGGCCGCGGCTCGCCGCGGTGCACGGCCGCCGTCCGGGGCCGGGGCGACGCCCGGAGCGAGCCCTCGCCGCTTGGCACGTCGCTATGACGCTCTGCGTCGTCCGCCATGGCCCGCCATCCTTTGGGATTGGGGGGCCGCGCGCAAGCAATCGACGAGCGCGAGATCTCGGGTCATGGTCCCGAGCCCATGCCGCGTGGGACCGCCGCCCTCGCCGCGCTCGTGGCCGCCGCCGCGACTGCCGGCCTCCTCGCCCTCACCGGTGCGGGCAGCTCCGCCCGGGGCGCCGCGACGCCCGAGGCCGCGATGGAAGGCCGGGAGAGCCGCCTCGAGGCCCCCGAGCGCGAGGAGATCCCGGACGAGCCGGGCGTCGAGCGGCTCCGCGCGCCGCGCCCGCCGGGCTCCGTCGCGCCGCTCACCCGCGGCGCCACGCCCGATGGCTTCACGGCCACGGCCTACCACTTCAAGGCGCCGGTCTACGAGCGCGCCCGCGACGGCGCCGAGATCGTGGGCTGGGTGCGCCGGGGCCGCCGGCTCCCGGCCGAGAGCCGCCGCGGGAGCTGCCGGGGCGGCTCCTGGTACGCCGTACCCGGCGGCTTCGTCTGCACCGGCGACGGCTTCCACGTCGGCAGCCGCGAGGGGGCCCTCGAGCTCGACCGGCAGCCGGTCCGGGAGGCGGACCCGCTCCCCTACCGCTACGCCCTCGTGCGCCGGGGGGCGGCGCGCTTCTATCGGGTGCCCACGGACGCCGAGCAGGCCGCGCTCGCGACGCATCTCGCGGACCCGAGCGCAGCGCCCGCGCCGGAGGTCGTGCACGAGGTGCTGAACGGCGACTACTTCATCGCCCTCGACGAGCGTCCCGAGGCGGATCCCGGGGAAGGCTGGGTGCGCACGCTGAAGGGGCGCGTGCTCGCCGCGGCCGACGTGACGGTGCAGGCGACGCCGAGCCTCGTCGGCGCCCGTCCCGACGCCGGCGACCGGGCGCCGCGCGCCTTTGCCTACGGCGAGCTCGAGCGGCCGCTCTTCCGGATCGATGACGGGGAAGCCCGCGAGGTCGGCGTCGCCGAGAAGCACGCGCGCCTCGTCGTCGCCGAGGAGCGGAGCGTCGCCGGCAAGACCTACGTGGTGGACGCCGAGGGCCGGGCGCTCCTCCGCGAGCACGTCCGCGTTGCTCGAGCGATCGATCGGCCGGAGCGGGTGCCGGCGGACGTGCGCTGGGTGCACGTGGACCTCGCCGAGCAGACCATGGTCGCCTACGAGGGCGACCAGCCGGTGCTCATGACCCTCGTCAGCTCCGGGCGCGAGGGCTACGCGACGGTCAAGGGCACCTTCCAGGTCCGCGAGAAGTACCTCTCGACCACGATGACCGGCGCGGACCCGGTCGATGGGCCCTACGAGGTCGATCAGGTGCCCTGGACCCAGTACTTCTGGCAGTCCTACGCGCTCCACGGCGCCTACTGGCACGACGATTTCGGCGTCGTCCGGAGCCACGGCTGCGTCAACGTGGCGCCCCACGACGCGCGCTTCCTCTTCGAGTTCACGAAGCCCGAGCTGCCGGACCAGTGGCACGGCCGGCGCCGCGTCCGGGGCACCTGGGTGCACCTGACGCGATGAGCGCGGCCTTCCCGCGCGTCGACGCCGCGAGCCTTCCGTTCCTGACGACGGAGCAGATGGTCGAGGTCGACCGGGCGATGATCGAGGACGCGCGGATCCGGCTCGTCCAGATGATGGAGCACGCCGGACGGCACCTCGCGCACCTCGCGCGGACGCGCTTCTTCGGCGGCGACCCCCGGGGCAAGCGCGTCGTGGTGCTGGCGGGCACGGGGGGCAACGGCGGCGGCGCGCTGGTCGCGGCGCGCCGGCTGCACGGCTGGGGCGCCGCGGTGCGGGCACATACCACCGCCGAGGCCGAGGGCTTCGCCGAGATCCCCGGGCACAACCGGGACATCGCCGCGCGACTGATGCCCGTGCGGGCCCGTACGCCGGAGGCCCGGGACGTCGACCTCATCCTCGACGGGGTCATCGGGTACAGCCTGAAGGGCGCGCCCCGGGGCAGGGCGGCGGAGCTCATCCGCTGGGCCAACGCGACGCCGGCCCCGGTGCTCTCCCTCGACACGCCCTCGGGCATCGATACGACCACGGGCACCGTGCACGACCCCTCGGTGGAGGCGCAGGCCACGATGACGCTGGCACTTCCGAAGGAGGGCCTTCGCGCCCCCGACGTGCGGGCCAGGCTCGGCGAGCTTTACCTCGCGGACATCGGCGTGCCCCCGGGCCTCTACGCCGGCCCGGGCCTCGGGCTCGAGGTCGGGCCGCTCTTCGCGGCCTCGGACCTCCTCCGCGTGGTCTTCTGACGCCGCCGGCTTCTAGCGCCGCCGGCCGCGGCCCCGACCACGCCGTGCGCGCGCCGTCGATGGGTAGGCCTCGCCGATGGCCGGGACCCCCGCGCCGAGCGCGCGGCCCTCGGGTGTCGCCCAGGCGCGCCCGAAGAAGGCGCCGGCCCGCGCGGCGGCGGGATCGGTGCGCTCGTCGACGGGGCTGTCCTCGGGAATGCTGCCGTCGGCGAGGTGCGCGAAGGGCGCGAGCACCAGCCCCGCGCCCTCCTCCGGGTGCGGCTGAATCAGGCGGTCGGCGCCGACGGTGAACGCGAAGGTGCGGATGACCCGACGGTCCTGGCGCCGGAGCAGGCACTCCCAGCGCCCCGGGTGCGCGCCCATGTTCACGTAGCGCGTCCACTCCGCGCCGTCGCCGGAGCCGAAGGTGAGCGGGAGCTGCACGACGTCCCAGACCCAGGCGATGTCGTCCTGCTCGGTGTTCACCTGGCCGGGGACGCGGAGCACCTGGTTGACCGCCTGCCGGTGGTAGCCCGAGCCGGACACGGGGCGCGCGATGTCGTCGTCACCGAGGTCGATGCGGTTGCCGTCGACGCGGCAGCGCAGCGTCATGTCGCGGAGGTTGCCCTCGGGGGAGCGGATCCAGTTGACGTAGACGTTGTTGCGCCGGGCCGCGGAGCCGCCGCCGCCGAGGTCGGCGCGCGCCCGGCGCTGCCCCATCTCGACCTGCTCGATGAGGATGACCGGAGCCTCCCCGTGCAGGTTCACGAAGAAATGCGAGGGCCCGTTGTTGCCGGCGAGGCGCTCCCGGCGCACCGAGCGCACGTCCAGGGGGTGGGTCCGGACGAGCGTCTCCTCGCCGCTGTCGTCGTCGATGAAGATGACATTGACGGTCATGGCGCCGGCGACGGTGATCGCTTGCTGGCGGTCGATGCAGCCCGCGGCGTGGAAGCTATCGGGCGGGCCCTGGGCCTCGCCGCGCCACTGGAGCTCGCCTTCGCAAACCGTCGTCGAGAGGACGCGGCGGCCCTGCTTGAGCACGAACTTGAAGGCGCTCCCGCGGGCCACGCCGGTGCCGATGAGCCGAACGCTCGACTCGAGGTGCCACTTCTCCTCCGAGGGGTGGTTCACCGCCGCGAAGCGGACGAAGCCGTCGTCGTAGCGCGTCCCCGCCGGCACCTCCGCGTGCGCCGTCCCGAATCCGGCCCCCCAGGCGGCCAGCGCCGCCGCGACCATCGTCACCCGTCCCATCGTTCCCATCGTTGTCCCTTTCCGTGCCGCGGCGCCCCGCGCCGCGCCCCCGTCGGAGCCTACGTTCAAGCGCCGTCGAAGATCCCCGCGGGCTCGACCTCGACGGGGCCTCCGTCGACGGGTGCGAGCGCTACCACATTCACCGCCATGGCGTCTCCGATCTGCGAGGCCTGTGCCGCGAGCGTCACGCGAGGGGCAGCGGCTCGGGCAGCGGCACGTGCTCCTCGGCGCCGGCGCGGGGGCTCTCGGGCCCGCCCTCGAGGGCGACGTGGCAGACCCTCCGCTCGGCGAAGTCGATGACGCTGACGCTGACCTCGAAGTCCCGATGGAGCGTGCCCGCGTTCACGAACGTCAGCCCCGGCAGCGCCCGCGCCATGCGGCGGTGCGTGTGGCCGCCGACCGCGTAGCGAAGCGAGTCGTCGAGCAGGAGCGGACGCAGCGCGGGCATCACGGCCTGAAGCGCGTAGCCCTTCGTCTCCGGGTAGAGGATCGCGAGGTCGTCGTCGCCGACGCCGTGGCAGAGCAGCGCGTCGCCGGCGACGGTGGGCAGACGGCGGGTCGCCGGAAGGGCCTCGATCCACTCGCGCACGTCGTCCGCCATCGCCCCGGTGACGTGGGGGACGCTCCGCATCTCGTTCGCGAGCCACCAGCGCTCGTGGTTGCCAGCGATGCAGAGGACGCCGCGCTCGCGGAGGAGGCGGCAGGCGGCCTCGGTCTCGGCGTCCGTGCCGGGGCCGTCCACGAGATCGCCGACGCAGAGGATCGTCTCGCAGCCGCGCGCGGCGAGCGCGTCGAGCCCGGTGGCGAGGGCGTTCAGCTCCCCATGGACGTCCCCGACGACTCCCACCCGGTGCAGCGCTTCCCCTTCGGCCACGGCGACGACCCTAGCAGCGAGCGCCTGCGTCGCGACGAGCGAGCGCACGCCGACGGGGGCGCATCCCCGCCAAGGGGCTGGCATGCTCGCCCTATGGCCCTCTACGAGGTGCGCGGGCTCCACAAGGCCTTCGGTGAGAGCGAGGTGCTCCGCGGCGTCGACCTGAGCATCGAGCGCGGCGAGCTGGTCACGATCATGGGCGATAGCGGCTCCGGCAAGAGCCTCCTCTTCAAGCTCATGCTGGGGCTGCACGAGCCCGACTCCGGGGCTCTGGTGTTCGACGGTCAGGACATGGCGGGGGCGGACGAGGCGGCCTGGCTCGCGGTGCGGCGGCGCATCGGGATCTCCTTCCAGGAGCCGGCGCTCTTCGACTCGATGTCCGTGTTCGACAACATCGCCTACGGCCTCCGGGAGCAGCGCCTGCTCCCCGAGCCGAAGATCGCCCGGCGGGTGACGGAGACGCTCGCGGCGGTGGGGCTTCCGGGCATCGAGGACATGGCCCCGGCGAGCCTGAGCGGCGGCATGCAGAAGCGCGTCGGGATCGCCCGGGCCATCGCCATGCGGCCGGAGATGGTGCTCTACGACGAGCCGACGGAGGGGCTCGACCCCATCAACGTGACGCGCGTGAACCGGCTGATGCTCGCGCTCCGCGAGCGCCTCGAGGTGACGACCTTCGTGGCGACGCACAACATGAGAAGCGCCTTCGAGACCTCGGACCGGCTCATCCTGCTGCACGAGGGGAAGGCCGTGATCACCGGGACGCCCGCCGAGCTCCGCGCCATGGACGACCCGCGCCTCGCGGACTTCGTGCGCGCGAGCGAGATGCGCCTTCCGCGGCCCAGCGAAGCCCCCCCCGCGCGCTAGCCGTGAAGCCAGCGGCCGGCGACCTAGGCGCCGAAGCCGCCGGCCGCGAGGATCTTCCGCGTGAGCCGGCTGATGCCCACGGCGTCCAGGCCCTCGGCATCGAAGGCTTCGAGGGCCGCGTCGCCGCCGGCGCCGAGCGCCCGGGCACCGGTGGCCCGGAACACCTCGACGAAGAGCCGGCGATGGCTGAGCACGTGCGTCACCTGGCCGCGCGCCCTCGCCTCCACGCGGCCACCGAGCGCGGCCGCCCGAAGCGCCGCACGCGCGGCCTCGCGGTTCGCGGCCGGGAGTGCCTGGTCGACCTTCGCGGCCCCGAGGAGGCCGAGCTGGGCGGGCTCGGCGGGGCGCGTCTCGAGCGTCGGCGCGCT